>NZ_JAINEZ010000125.1:0-11261 GCF_019873065.1 Sphingobium sp. PNB | reverse complement strand
CGGCAAGGGGCTGGGCCTCGCCATCGTCCGCCGGGCGAGCGACATGCTGCGCCATGAAGTGACGCTGGAATCGGTGCCGGGGCAGGGCGCGACCTTCTCCATCCGCGTGCCGCAGGGCGAGGCGGTGGTGGAAGAGGGCGATGGGGGCAGCGCGCCGCGCAGCGACCGGTCGATGCGCGGGCTGAAGGTGCTGGTGGTCGACAATGAGCGGGCGATCCAGACCGGCATGTCGACCCTGCTGGGCGGATGGGGCTGTACCGTGGCGACGGCCGGGGGATTCGCGGAGGCGGTCGCCGCCTTTTCGGAAGGCGAGGCGCCCGATGTCATCCTGGTCGACTATCATCTGAACGACGGCGAGACAGGGGATGCCGTGATCGAGCGGTTGCACGGCCATTTCGGGCGGGCGGTGCCGTCGGTGATGATCTCCGCCGACCGGGGCGAGGCGCTGAAGGCCCGGATGGACGGCTGGGGCATTCCGCTGCTGGGCAAGCCGGTGAAGCCTGCGCAACTGCGCGCCTTGCTGCGCACGATGTTGAAATAGGCGGTTGTTTCTGTCGGGGCTGAAAGTCGATCCGGTCGGATGCTTTAGGTGTTCCCACTGATCGCCCGTCCTTGCCATCGGTGATAGGCTGAATCCCCCACATCATGGAGCGGGCTATGAGCGCTTTCGACGTCGCGACGGCTCGATCCTCACTGATCCGGGATGGGTTCACCGTGATCAGGGACGCCTTTTCCGCCCGTTCCGTGGAGGAGATCGTCGAAATCCACCGCTTGCTGGTCGCGGCGCTCGATGATCCTGTCCGTCCCGGCGACCGTTTCCGGATGGACATGGGGCGCGGGCTGGCGGGCGCCGGCCCTGCGCGGCTCAGCCAGCATGAGATACGCTATGCCTCCAACCTGGCGCCGCGCCTGATGGCGACCGAGGTGTTCGTGCGGAGCCAGCGGCTGGTCGATGCCATTGCGGGGCCGATGCACTTCGCCTTCGACCATATCATCTTCAAGCCCGGGCATTCCGCCACGACCACGCCATGGCATCAGGACATCGCCTATCGGAAGCTGGGCGGCGGGGCGCATGCCGGGGGCCTTGCCCGGCTCCACCTGTGGATTCCGCTTCAGGACACCAGCCTTGAGCAAGGTTGCATGGAGTTCGTCCCCGGCAGCCATCGCGCCGGGGTCATGCCGCATCGGCCCTTTACGCGCATATCGGGCACTTTGGGCCGGGAGGCGGCGGTTCCGCAAGCCGGCGAGCGGGTCGCATGCCCGATCGAGGCGGGTGGGCTGACCATCCATACGCCGCTTACCCTGCATTATACCGGCGCCAACCTTACGCCCAGGGCGCGGGGAGCCTGGATCATCCAGTTCAGCCGCTTCGGCCGGATGGAACGCGCGATCAAGCGCGGGCTGGGGATCGCGCCGCGCACCGTCCTGGCGGAATAGCATGGCGCAGGAGCAAGCGCCGGGGCGATCACCAGTGGCGCGGTTGCAGATGGCGTCTTTCCATTTCGTCCAGCACGGCCTGCTCGAACCCGGACGGGTTCTTCGGGTCGCCCATCCTGCGGCGGATGGCGGCCAGTTCCTTGTCCGTGAGGGCCGCTGCCTCGGCAGCATCCTTCAGATGATCATGCACGGCGAGTCTCCGCATCATGGCGGCGGCACTGTCGCATGAAAAGCGGGCAAGCTCAATTCAGCGAAAGGCTTAGCGTCGACCCCATGCAGGGCGCCGTGGAAAGGGCCGCCCCCGAAGGAGCGGCCCGACCCCTTATGCCGCCAGGTCGAAACGGTCGGCGTTCATCACCTTGGTCCAGGCGGCGACGAAGTCGTTCACGAACTTGTCGCCCGCGTCGGCGGAGGCATAGACTTCCGACAGGGCGCGCAGTTGCGCGTTCGATCCGAACACCAGGTCGACCCGCGTGCCGGTCCATTTCTGTTCATTGGACTTGCGGCAGGTGCCGGTGAAGATGTCCTTGTGACCCTCCACCTCCTTCCACGCCGTGCCCATGTCGAGCAGGTTGACGAAGAAGTCGTTGCTGAGCGTCCCCGGACGGTCGGTGAACACGCCATGGCCGGACCCGCCATGATTGGCGCCCAGCACCCGCAGCCCGCCGACCAGCACCGTCATTTCCGGGGCGCTGAGGGTCAGCAACTGGGCGCGGTCGATCAGCAGTTCCTCGACCGGCACGCTGAACGGCACGGGCAGATAGTTGCGGAAGCCGTCGACCTTCGGCTCCAGCACCTCGAAATTCTGCACATCCGTCTGTTCCTGCGAGGCGTCGGCGCGGCCGGGGGTGAAGGGCACCTCGATGCTGCGCCCGCCATCCGCCGCCGCCTTCTCGATCGCGGCCGATCCGCCCAGCACGATCAGGTCGGCGAGCGAAATCTTCTTCGCGCCCGCACTGTCGAACTCGGCCTTGATCTTCTCCAGTACGGAGAGGACGCGGGAAAGCTGTTCGGGCTGGTTCACGTCCCAGTCCTTTTGCGGAGCCAGCCGGATGCGCCCGCCATTGGCGCCGCCGCGATGGTCCGACCCGCGATAGGTGGAGGCCGACGCCCAGGCGGTCGTCACCAGTTCCGCGACGCTGAGGCCGGACGCCAATATCTTCTGCTTGAGCGCGGCGATGTCCGAAGCGTCGACCAGTGGATGGTCGACCGCCGGAATCGGGTCCTGCCAGATCAGGTCTTCGGCGGGGACTTCGGGGCCGAGATAGCGGGCCTTCGGTCCCATGTCGCGATGGCACAGCTTGAACCAGGCGCGGGCGAAGGCATCCTCGAACGCGGCGGGATCGTTGCGGAACCGCTCGGAGATTTTCCGATATTCCGGGTCCATCTTGAACGCCATGTCGGCCGTGGTCATCATCGTCGGCACGCGCCTGTCGGGGCTGTGCGCGCCGGGGGCCAGGTCTTCGGGCTTCTGGTTCACCGGCTGCCACTGCTTGGCGCCCGCCGGGCTCCGCACCAGCTCATATTCATAGTCGAGCAGCATGTGGAAGAAGCTGTGGTCCCAGGCCCGGGGCGTCGGCGTCCACGCGCCTTCGATGCCGCTGGTGATGGTGTGATCGCCCACGCCGCTTTCATAGCCGCTCTGCCAGCCAAGGCCCTGCTGCGCGATGTCGGCGCCTTCGGGTTCCTTGCCGACCTTCGATGCATCGCCCGCGCCATGGGCCTTGCCGAAGGTGTGGCCGCCGGCGGTGAGCGCGACGGTCTCCTCATCGTTCATGCCCATGCGCAGGAAGGTTTCGCGAATGTCGCGGGCCGATTGCAGCGGGTCGGGGTTGCCGCCCGGCCCCTCCGGATTGACGTAGATGAGGCCCATCTGGATCGCGGCCAGCGGGCTTTCGAGGACCATGTTCTTTTCCGGCTGGATGCGGGTTTCATTGCCCTCCTGGCCGACCCAGAACTCCTCCGTGCCCCAATAAACGTCCTTTTCCGGCTCGAACACGTCGGCGCGGCCGCCGCCGAAGCCGAAGACCGGGCCGCCCATCGATTCAATGGCGACATTGCCGGCCAGGATCATGAGGTCCGCCCAGCTCAGCTTCTGGCCATATTTCTGCTTGACCGGCCACAGCAGGCGGCGGGCCTTGTCGAGATTGGCGTTGTCCGGCCAGCTGTTGAGCGGGGCGAAGCGCTGCGAGCCGGAGGAGGCGCCGCCGCGCCCGTCGCCGGTGCGGTAGGTGCCCGCCGAGTGCCAGGCCATGCGGATGAAGAAGGGGCCGTAATGGCCATAGTCCGCCGGCCACCAGGGCTGGCTGTCGGTCATGAGGGCCGTCAGGTCCTTCTTCACCGCGTCATAGTCCAGCGACTTGAAGGCGGCCGCATAATCGAAATCGTCGCCCAGCGGATTGCCGGACAGGCCGTTCTGCTGAAGGATGTCGAGCGAGAGCTGGTTCGGCCACCAGTCGCGGTTGGTGCGCCCCAGCAGGGATCGCAGCGCCGCAGGCTCCTTCACGGGGCAGGCCAGCGGATCATTGCTCGTCTTTGCGTCCATTGCACGATTCCTTTCAGCTTCTCCGGGACCGGATTCTAGGCCATGCCCCGCGAAGGGGGAACTGCGAAGGCCATGTTATTTTTCCGATAACAGTGTGGAATTTATTAGATGAAAGGGGACCATGACTCCCCTCCCGCCGCGGGAGGGGGCACCCCTTCCTCTCTAAATACTGAACGCGAAATGCCCGGAGCCCTTTTGCAGCCGCCGCCAGTTTTCCGCATTCATATGAACGAGGGTGTGATGGTCGCCGCCCTCGAACCAGACATCCTGATCCATCAGCATGTCGTCGTCGATGATCGTCTTCAGCCCATAGGCCGCGCCGACCGGCGGAAGCGCGCCCAGTTCGCAGTCGGGGAACAGCGCCGCGGTCGTATGTTCCTCCGCCAGCGAGACGTCGCGGGCCAGCCATTGCTGCAGGAAGTTGAAGCTGACATGCTTGGAGGAGGGCAGGACGGCCAGCAGATATTCGTCGCCGGCCTGCACCAGCACCGCTTTCGCCACCTGCCGGCCGGGGACATGCGCCGCCTGCGCCGCCCGCGCCATCTCCGCCGAGGGTTCATGCGGCCATTCGTCGAAGCTGGTGCCGCAGCGGTCCATATAGCCGCGCAATCTTTGGGAAATCGCCATGACATCCTCCATCGGCCTGTGCCCGCGGACATGGGTCAGGGGGGCGTCGTGCGCGGTGCCGGGAACGGGTGCCGGCACAAGGGCGGGCGGCGGGTCTGGCCAATGCCGTCGATAGGATCAGGAATAGCAGATTTGCGGCCGATAACCAATCGCCCCGGCTGCCCCCTCCGCCGCGCGGTTACGGCCGGGCGGCGTCGGGCGCGGTGGCATTGCCGCCGCCCAGCGCGATCTGCATGTAGACGGTGTCGAGCCAGCGGCCCGCCTTCCAGCCCATGCCGGTGAGGCGGCCCACCTGCCGGAAGCCGCAGGCGGCGTGGAGCGCGACCGAAGCGGGTTCGCCGCCGCCGATCACCGCCACCATCTGGCGGAAGCCGAAAGCCCCGGCCGCGTCCAGCAGGGCATCGAGCAGCGCCCGGCCGATGCCGCCGCCGCGCCGGTCCTGCGCCACATAGATGCTGTTTTCGCACGCAAAGGCATAAGCGGGCCGGTCGCGGAACTGCGTCGCATAGCAATAGCCGACCACCTCCGCCCCGTCGCACGCCGCGAGGAAGGGCCAGCCCCGGCCGGTCACGCGCTCGATCCTGGCCACTGTCTCCGCAACGGACGGCGGCACGAGCTCGTAGCTGGCGGTGCCGTGCAGGACATGGTGCGCATAGATGGCGGCGATGGCGGCCGCATCCCCGACCGTCGCCTTCCGGACCGTGACGCTCATTGCCCTGTCGCCTCCACCATTTCGCCATCCTGCCCGACGCCGGGCGGCGACACAACCGGCCACCGGCTGGAGAAGAAGGGAAGAAATCGGGGAAAAGGGCTCAATCGGCGCGGAAATGCACCTGATTGGCCTTGATCACCGCCTGGGTGCGGCTGAGCACGCCCAGCTTCTGGAGGATGGCGGAGACATGCGCCTTGATCGTGGTCATCGACACGCCCAGATCGTGCGCGATCTGCTTGTTCAGCCGCCCGCGCACCAGATGCGCCAGCACCGTCTTCTGCTGCGGCGTCAGGCTGTCGATGCGGCGGGCGATCTCATCCTCCTCCGCCGTGGGCGCGACATTCTCTCCCATGGCCTCCGGCAGATAGATTTCGCCCGACACCACCCGATGGAGCGCATCGACGATGGCGCTGCGCTTCAGCGATTTGGGAATGAAGCCCGCCGCGCCGGCGGCCAGCGCCTCCTGCACGATGGCGCGGTCGAAGGCGCCCGACACCATCACCACCGGCAGGATCGGGAAACGGTCCCGCAGCAGTTTCAGGCCGTCCAGGCGGCGGACGTCGGGAATGTTGAGGTCGAGCAGGATGAGGTCGAAATTATCCTGCTTCTCCAGCAGCGAGACGGCCTCGTCCATGCTTGCCGCCTCGAAGATGTCGCAATTGTCGAAGCTGATCGCGATCACGCTGCGCAGCCCGTCGCGCACGAGGGGGTGATCGTCGACGATCAGCACCCGCTCCATGATTGCCTCGCCACCCATATACTGGCCCACCCCTCGACCCGGATCATCGGACAAGTCATGGGCCGTGGCAAGCCGCATCGCGCCGGGCGGAACCGCCGGAATGGAGTGCATGTGGTTGCCGCGTCCCATGACGATCATCGTTCTTGTCCTCTTATCTGGGCAGCTTGAACACCCAGAGCGCGCCGCCCTGGTTTATGTCCTTGAAGCTCTTGGCGACTTCGCCGCCCCAGAGCGGCACCGCGCCGCCCCAGCCGGACATCACCGCCACATATTGCTCGCCATCCTGTTCCCAGGTGACGGGGCTGCCCACCACGCCGGAGCCGGTCTGGAACTTCCACAATTCCTGGCCCGTCTTCGCGTCGAAGGCTTTCAGATACCCCTCCGGCGTGCCGGTGAAGACCAGGTTGCCCGCCGTCGAGAGCACCCCGCCCCAGAGCGGCGCCTTGTTCTTATATTCCCAGACGATCTTGCCGGTCTTGGGGTCCATGGCGCGCAGCGCGCCGATATGATCCTCGGCAATGGGCTTAATGGTGAAGCCGGCGCCCAGATAGGCCGCGCCCTTCTTGTAGGCGATGGGCTCGTTCCAGATGTCCATGCCCCAGTCGTTGGACGGAATGTAGAAGAGGCCGGTGTCCTGGCTGTAGGCCATGGGCATCCAGTTCTTTCCCCCCAGGAAGCTGGGGCTGGCGAAGACCGACTGGCCCTTGGCCGCTTCGCCCGGCGCGCCGGGACGGTTGGCGTCGTTATAGTTCGGACGGCCATTTTTGTTGAAGCCATTGGCCCAGGTCGTCTGCGCGACGAACTTGTTGGCGCTGATGAACTTGCCGTTGGTGCGGTCCAGAACGAAGAAATAGCCGTTGCGGTCGGCCTTCGCGCCCAGCTTCATCGGCTTGCCGTTGATCGTGGCGTCGAAGGGGATGAATTCGTTGACGCCGTCGAAGTCCCAGCCATCATGCGGGGTCGTCTGGAAATGCCATTTGATGACGCCGGTGTCGGGGTCGATGGCCAGCGTGGAACTGGTGTAGAGATTGTCGCCGGGGCGCAGATGGCTGTTCCAGGGCGCGGGGTTGCCGGTGCCGAAGAAGAGCAGGTTGGTTTCCGGATCATAGGTGCCGCCCAGCCAGGTCGCGCCGCCGCCGGTCTTCCACAGGTCGCCCTGCCAACTGGCGTTGGTCTTGCCGGTGATGCCGTTATCCTTGCCGTTGAGGGTGCCCATATTGCCCTCGATCGTCGGGCGGCGCCAGATCAGTTCGCCGGTGTTGACGTCGCGGGCCTCCACTGCGCCGGTGATGCCGAATTCGCCGCCGGAGTTGCCGTAGATCACCTTGCCCTTGACGATCATCGGCGCGGCGGTGGCGGAATAGCCCGCCTGATAATCGGCGGTCTGCTTGTTCCAGATGACCTTGCCGGTGTGGCGGTTGAGCGCGACCATGTGCGCGTCCAGCGTGGCGAAGATGATCTTGTCGCCATAGATCGCCGCGCCCCGGTTCACCACGTCGCAACAGGGCATGATCGCTTCGGGCAGGCGGGCGTCATATTGCCACTTTTCCTCGCCGGTGCGCGCATCGAAGGCGAAGAGGCGCGAATAGCTGCCGGTGACGTAGATGGTGCCGTCATAGACGATCGGCTGCGCTTCCTGCCCGCGCTGCTTTTCCCCGCCGAGCGAGGAGGCGAAGGCGGGGACCAGCTTCGCGACGTTGGAGGCGTTGATCGCCTTCAGCGGGCTGAAGCGCTGCGCCTGCGGACCCATGCCATAGGTCAGGACGTCGCCGGGCGTCGCCGCGTCGTTCATCAGGTCCGCATCGGTGGGGCCTTCGGCCAGCAATGGCGCGGCGGCAATCGCCAGGCCCAGGATCGCGGCGCCGGACAGGGCTCGCGTCAAACGTCCTTTCATTCCATCCTCCCTCTGTTGAAAGGGCGTGCTCCGCGCCCCCGACTGTTTCAGATTATTGCACCCGTTGTGCGCAGCAATTGGACCTTGGGTCGGTCCTTCCGTCTTTGGCTCCTTCCCCTCCAGAGGAGGGAAAGGGCAGGGTTCATCCTGCCGCCAGCGCGGGCGTCCACTGCACGCCATAGGTGGCGAACAGCGCCTTCATCTCGCCGCTTGCGGCCATGGCGGCGACAATCTCCTCCACCGCATCGCCCAATGTGCGGCTGTTTTCCTTGACCGCCATGCCGATGTCCCAGCCGGGCGAGGTGAAGGCGGGCAGCGGCCCCTTGCGCAGGGTGAGGCCCTTCGCGCCGCGGTGCAGCCCTTCCTCGATCTGGGCGCGGCTGGCGAGCACGGCGTCCGCCTTGCCCGCCGCCACCGCCGCGACCGCGTCGGAGCCGCTGGGATAATGCGCCACATCCTTCGCCAATATGCCGCCGAAGGAGCCGATCAGGTAGAAATCGGGGATGGAGTCGAGTTCGGCCGCCAGCCTGTGCCCGCGCCAGCCGGTGGGCGGCGCTTCCAGATCGATGGCGTTTTGCGTACCCGCAAAACGGAAGCTTTCGCGATAATAGGGCGCGATGATCGCCACCTGGTCGTTGCGGGCGGCGAAGGTCCGGTCGAAGGGGACGTGCAACATCAGGTCGCCCGGCGCGAAGCCCAGCAGCCCGCCCTTCCACACGCCATGGCGCAGATCGTCGTCGGCGCTTTCATCCGCTACGAGCTGGGCGAGGTCGGCGCGCACGCCCAGTTTCCCGGCAATGGCGCTCGCCAGGTCGGCGTCGAGGCCGACCAGTTTCCCGCCCTCCTCCCAGGACCAGGGGCGGTTGTCCTTGTAGACCACCACGCGCAGCACGCCCAGTTCCTTGACCTTGCCCAGCGGCGCGGCGTGGGTCATGCCGGGGCAAAGCCCCAGCGCCATCGCCGCGCCCGCTCCGCCGATCAGGCCACGCCGGCTGAGCATGGCCTTTAGCCCTGGAACTTGGTTTCGAGCCAGGCGCGGATCGCCCAGCCGGCCTTCTGGCCCAGCACGTCGCCGAAGGGCGGCATATAGACCTTCCCATCATGGCTGGAGCCGTGGCGGAAGCGTTCGACGAACCACTGGTCGCCCGATTCGCCCTGTTCGAGATAGCGCAGGTCGGGCGCGATGCCGCCGCTTTCCGCGTCGAGCCCATGGCAGCGGGCGCAATTCTGGCCATAGGCGGACTGGCCGATCTCTATCGCCTTGGCATTGCCGCTATAGGGGTTTTTCGCAAGCCATTCCTCGCCAATGTCCGGCAGGGCGGAGGTGTCGACGGCCTGTGGCGTCACATTGCCGTGCGCCATCAGGCCGGTTGCCGTGGTCGCGCCCAATATGGCGATGGCGCCCAGCAGCGAAATGCGTCCCAGATTCATGCTCGAAATCCTCACCCGAATTGATTGGGGCGAGTGTAGGGCAGCGCGCTTTGCGTCCCTATTGGCCGTTGGTACAATCCCGGTGACGCTGTGCGCGCTATAGAGCCATAAGCGCTTATGCGCAGGAACATGACGCATAACGAGGCACGGCGGAGAGGATCGGGGCATATGAAGCGCATCATTCTGGCGGGGTTGATGCTGGTTCCGATGAGCGCGCAGCCAGTGAGCGCGTGGGCGGAGACGCTCTATGTCTCCAACGAGCGGGGCAACAGCGTCACCGTGATCGATGCGGCCAGCGCGAAGGTGATCGCGACCTGGGCGGTCGGCGGCCGGCCACGGGGGATCACCGTGTCGAAGGACGGCAGATATATCTATCTCTGCGCATCGACAGATCATGCGGTGCAGGTGATCGAGCGGGCGACGGGGAAGGTCGTGGCGGAGCTGCCGTCCGGGGAGGACCCGGAGCAATTCTTCCTCTCGCGCGATGGCGGGACGCTGTTCGTCGCCAATGAGGACAATGCTGCGCTGACCGCCATCGACCTGGCGAACCGGACCGTCGCCTTCCAGGTCGACGTCGGCGGCGAGCCCGAGGGCGTGGCGCAAAGCCCGGACGGCCGGTGGGTCGCGGTGACTTCGGAGGAGGAGAATGTCGTCAACTGGGTCGATGTGGCGAAGAAGGAGATGATCGACGCGACGCCCGTCGACCTGCGCCCGCGGCATGTGGAGTTCACGGGCGATGGCGCGCAGCTGTGGGTCGCGGCGGAGGTGGGCGGGACGGTGCAGATCCTCGATACGGCCTCCCGCAAGGTGGTGGAGACCCTGCATTTCGCCATTCCGGGCGTGGCGGAGCATCGCATATTGCCCTGCGGCATCCGTTTCACGCCGGACGGCCGGACGGCGGTGGTGGCGTTGGGGCGGGCGGATCATGTCGCGCTGGTCGACGTGGCGAGCCGCAAGGTGCGCGCCTATGTTCCCGTGGGCAAGCGGGTGTGGCATGTCGCGGTCAGCGGCGACGGGGCGCGGGCCTATGCGGCCAATGGCCTTTCGGACAATGTGAGCGTGATCGATCTGGCCAGGGGCGAGGTCACGGGAACGATCCCGGTGGGGGCGGCGCCGTGGGGGATCGTGGCGGTTCCCTGAAATGGCGGCTGCGCCGGCATTCGGAGGAGAGTTTTGGCCCATTAGAGGCTGATCGCACAAGGCAGTCCCGGGAAGCGGCGCTGAGCCACTGCCTTCGCAGGAGCCATACCGACCCGTGGCGACAATTGGCCAAGCACGCCATGCCCAGCTGCATCCAAAACGGTGAGGCCCGGTCCTGCTTGCGCAGGCCGGGCCTCATTCCCTCTCCAAACTGGTGACTGGATCAGCCGTCGTAGTCGCCGCCGATATTCTGGTTGCGCGGCGGGGCGGCGGCGGTCAGGCGCAGGGCCTCCGCCGACTGGGCGATCGAGCCGATTTCGTCCGGCGTGTCGTCGTCATCGATCTGCACCTTCTGCAGCGAGGCGACGAGCGAATCATGCAGATCCACCGGCAGGACGGTCTCTTCCGCGATCTCGCGCAGGGCGACGACGGGATTTTTATCGCGATCACGGTCCAGAGTCAGCTCGGCGCCGCCCGAAATCTCACGGGCGCGCTGCGCGGCAAGCAGGACGAGGTCAAAACGGTTGGTAACCTTGTCGACGCAATCTTCGACGGTAACGCGGGCCAAACGGGCGCTCCTGAACCAAGAGAAATGGTGAAATGCGCGCCTAACAGCGCAGGCCTTAAGAGTCAATGAAAAGCCCATAAACTGTGGCCAGCCGCCCCGAATGCGGGCATGAACGGAATATGGCGAGCATCCAGCAGGCAGGGCCGGGTGATGGCGGGTGGGAGGGCG
>NZ_JAINEZ010000124.1:0-11725 GCF_019873065.1 Sphingobium sp. PNB | reverse complement strand
CCACCGCCGCCTCCGGTTGAGGAGCCCGCCCCGCCAGCGGTGGAGCCCGTCGCAGCGCCCGTGGAGCCCGAGCCCGTCGCGCAAGCCGCACCCCCGGAAACGGCAAGGCCGGACTATCGGTTCGACGATATTTACGGGCGCGCCGAAGCGGATGCGCGCGACGATTGGGCCGAACCCGCGCCGGTAGCGGCGAAGCCCCGGCGCAACCGGCTGAAGATATGGACCTATGCGGCGCTCGCCTTCTGCCTGGCGATCGGCGCGGCCGGCGGGGCGCTCTGGTATTTCGGAACGCCTGGCTGGGCGGTCAATCTGGGCCTGGTGCCCGAGGAAGGCGACCCGGACCTGCTCTTCTATCTTTCCAAGCCTGCCGAGCGGCGCA
The DNA here is from genome assembly GCF_019873065.1 of Sphingobium sp. PNB. NCBI lineage: Bacteria > Pseudomonadati > Pseudomonadota > Alphaproteobacteria > Sphingomonadales > Sphingobiaceae > Sphingobium > Sphingobium sp. PNB. The sequence goes on along the minus strand of NZ_JAINEZ010000124.1, from coordinate 11,346 downwards.
AGCTGCCGACCGGGGAGGAATATTTCGCCTTTGGAGCGCGGATCGTGAACAGCGGCAAGCAGGTGCTGCCGGTGCCCCCCGTGCTGGTGCAACTGCGCGACAGGCAGAACCGGCTGGTGTTCAGCTGGACCACCAAGGCGGACCGGACCAGCCTGAAACCGGGTGAGGAAGCGTCGATCAACGAAAGCCGTATCGACATTCCGAAAAATGCCGAGAATCTGTCGCTGACCTTCGTCCAGTGATCCGTTCGTCGTTCCTGCGCAGGCGGGAACCCATCTCCTGAACGTGCCGCCTGGGACGACTTATGGGAGATGGATTCCCGCCTTCGCGGGGATGACGATCTCAAAAAATCACGGATAGCTCACCGTCTTCGGCCGCCCCTGGGGGATCGGGATGAATTCCCGGTCGTCGCCGGGGATCAGGGGAAAGCGCATGGCTTCCCAATCCTCGCGGGCCTGCATCAGGCGGTCGGTGGAGGATGACACGAAATTCCACCAGACATGGCGAGGCGTCCGGAACGCCTCTCCCCCGCAAAGTATGACGCGGCCGCCGTCCACGCTCATCAACGTCGCCCTGATGCCGGGCCGCAGGACATAGAGCATCTGCGGCTGGAGCATCATTCCGTCCAGCGCCGCGTCGCCGCCGGAAACATAGATCGCCCGCTCCTCCGCATCCGCATCGATCGGGACCGAACCGCCGGGGGCAAGCTGGATGTCGGCATAGATGGTGTTCGCATAGGTGGTGACCGGTGAGGTTGCGCCCCACAGGCTGCCCATGATCACGCGCGCCCGCGCCCCAGCGCCATCGATGACGGGCAGGCCGCCTTCACCGACATGCTCGAAGGCCGGGTCCATCTCCTCATAACGGTCGGGAAGCGCGAGCCAGGTCTGGATGGCGGACAGTTTCGACAGCTTTGCCCGGTCCTCGTCCGGCGACCGCTCGCTGTGGACGATGCCCTTGCCAGCGGTCATCAGGTTGACCGCGCCCGGCTCGATCAACTGCTCCGTGCCCAGGGAATCGCGGTGGAGGAAGCTGCCTTCATACATATAGGTGACGGTGGCGAGGTTGATGTGCGGGTGGGGGCGCACGTCCACGCCCTGCCCCGGTTCGATCCGGGCGGGACCGGCCTGATCGAAGAAGATGAAGGGGCCGACCATGGTGCGATCCTTCACCGGCAGGGAACGATGGACGCGGAAATCGCCCAGGTCATGGGTGGTGGGCGTGATCGTCTGGATGATCGGATCGTTCTGGATGATCGGTTCGGGCGGGGTCATGCTGCGTCCAGTTCGGGATAGTGGCGGAAGACATCTTCGTCGGTGAACGGCAGGCGCCGTTCGCTTGCCAGATAGTCCTGCAATTCGGGCAGCGCCGCAACCCGGTCATGCAGATCGGCAAGGCGCGGGAAGGAGGGCGTCAGCGTCGCCATGCGCAGCGGAAAGGCGTAGCGCAATCCCGCGATCAGGTGAAAGAGCGAGAGATCGGCATAGCTCCAGCTTCGGCCTGCCAGCCAGTCGCCCGTCTCCGCGCTCAGGGCATGTTCGAAATAGGTCAGGAATTTGGGGATGCGGCCGGCGCGAAACCCCTGGGCGGCGCGCAGGGCCTCGGCCTTCTGATTCTCATAATAGAGATGGGCGCCGACCGGATGGTGGACGTCATGCGCCTCGGCCACCATATCCATGATGGTGAGCTGCACCTGGGCGAGCCAATAGCGCGGCTTGAGGCCGCTGGGGCCGCATTCATGGCGTTCGGCCAGATAGAACAGGATGTTGGCGGTCTGCGCCACGGTGCGGCCGTCCGTCACCAGATAGGGCGGGGCGAAGGCGGGACCGGCGTCGTGACGCTCCATGTCCGCCATCAGCGCTTCGTCGCCGTCGGTGCGGGCGCGGTCGCGATAGGCGATGCCGCACGCCTCCATCGTCAGCCGCACGAACTCGCCGCGCCCGGCTATGGTGGACCAGTACCAGAAATCATAGGCCATGATGCGCGCCTCCTTCGACGGCGGCACAACGTTCGAACAGGCGCTATGGTGTCATTCGCCCGGCGCGCGAGCCTTTATCGCCAGGGCATGGACCTTTTCGCGCAGCAGATCGGCCAGCGCGGCATTGACCATCCGCTGGCGGGCGACGCGGTTCTGGCCCGTGAAGCGGCCGGAGACGATCTCCACGGTGAAGTGGCTTTCGCCCGATCCGTCATGCCCGGCATGGCCGCGATGCTTCTCGCTGTCATCGATCACGGCGAGCCGTTCGGGGCTGAGGGCGGCCTGCAGCCGGGCTTCGATTTCGGTGGCGACAGGGCCTTTTAGAATCTCGGTCATCGCCCCTATATAGGCCCTTTATTCCCCGTTGCATCAGGACAATCTTGGCTAGCGATCCCTTCTCGACCCGGCGTTTCAACCGTTTCCACGGCCGCGTGGAAAGCGACCGCCCCTGCGCGGTGCCCGGCTGCGAGGAACCGGGGGAATTTCGCGCGCCGCCCCTGGAAGGAGGCCGGCCGAACCAGGAAGGCCCACGCTGGCGCTGGCTGTGCCTCGACCATGTGCGGGAATTCAACCAGGGCTATAATTTCTTCACCGGCATGAGCCCGGAGGAGATCGCCGCCGCCCAGCGCCCCTATGCGGGGTGGGAGCGGGAAACGCGGGCCTTTTCGTCCAACGCCGCCAGCCCGCCGCCCAGATGGTCGGACTTTCAGGACCCGCTGGACGCCATCGGCGCCAAGTTCAGGGAGCGGGTGGCGAAGGCGCGGGCCGACAACCAGACGCGGCAGGACGGGAAATTCCTGTCGCGGGACGACCGGCGGGCGCTGGAGGTGATGGGGTTGCCGATCGACGCCGACCGAAGGGCGCTGCGGCAGCGCTACACCGAATTGCTGCGGCGCTTTCATCCCGATCATAATGGCGGCGACCGGAGCCATGAGGCTTTGTTGCAGGGAGTGATCGAGGCCTATCAATTGTTGAGGAAGGCTGAGGCCTTCGCCTGAACATCGTCGTTCCCGCACAGGCGGGAATGACTTGTGATCGGTTCATCGCGCTGTCATAGGCGCCGACCCTTCCCCGGAGATTCCTATGACAACCCGCGCCCTGGGCCTTGATTTCGGCACGACCAACAGCGTGGCCGCGCTCGCTGGCGGGGTCGAGTCGGAACTGGTGGAATTTGCCGGCAAGGAAGCAACCGGCGCGGTGTTCCGCTCCGCGCTCTGCTTCTGGCATGACAGCGGCGTGAAGGGCGGCATGGCGCATGAGGCGGGACCATGGGCGATAGCGGAATATCTGGAATTTCCGGAGGACAGCCGCTTCCTGCAAAGCTTCAAGTCGGTGGCGGCCAGCCCGGTCTTCGAAAGCGCGAATGTGTTCGAGAAGCGCTTCCGCTTCGAGGAACTGGGGCAAATGTTCCTCTCCCGCATGGTCGGCCATGCGGGCGGCGCGCTGGACCGCCGCCCGCAGCGGATCGTGGTCGGGCGGCCGGTGGAATATGCCGGATCGCGGCCCGACGAGGCGCTCGCCCGGTGGCGCTATGACGCCATGTTCGCAGGGTTCGGGGACGAGATTCACTATGTCTACGAACCGCTGGGCGCCGCGTTCAGCTATGCCAGCCGCCTGACCGAAGCGGCGACGATATTGGTGGCGGACTTTGGCGGGGGCACCAGCGACTTTTCCATCGTCCGGGTCGAGGCGCCGGGCGCGGCGCGGCGTTGCGTGCCGCTCGGCTCGGCGGGCATCGGCCTGGCCGGGGACCGCTTCGACTATCGGATCGTCGATCATCTGGTGCTGCCGATGCTGGGCAAGGGCGGCAGCTATCACAGCTTCGGCAAGGAACTGGAGATTCCGCGCAGCTATTTTGCCGATTTTGCCGACTGGTCGCGGCTGGCGCTGATGCGCAACCGGCGGACCATGGACGAGCTGGCGCGCTTGCAGAAGGCCGCCCATGATCCCGACGCCATCGGACGAATGATCACGGTGATCGAGAAGGAACTGGGCTATCCGCTCTACGACGCGGTGGGGTCGTTGAAGCGGCGGCTATCGGAGGCGGAGAGCGCGACCTTCCGCTTCGAAGGCGGCGGACTCGCCATCGAAAAGGAGGTGACGCGCGCCGATTTCGAAGGCTGGATCGCACCCGACCTCGCCCGGATCGAGGCGACGGTGGACAAGGCGCTCGACAAGGCGGGCGTGGCGCCCGATGCCATCGACCGGGTGTTCCTGACGGGTGGAACGTCGCTGATCCCCGCGATCCGGCACCTATTCGACCGGCGCTTCGGGAAAGAGCATATTGCGACCGGCGGCGAACTCACCTCTATCGCCCATGGGCTGGCGCTGATCGGCCAGGAGGCCAATTTGGCCGAATGGGCCGCTTGATCCTTACCGCTTAAGGCCCCACTCTATCGACATGCCCGTCCCTGATGGCTAGGGCAGTGCCGACCAGACCGTTCAAAGAGATTAGAAGATGACCGACATCCCGAACGTCCAACCCGATACCCGCGCCGAAACGCTGTTGGCCTCGCCCGACCGCGAAGTGGATGCGCGCGACGTGTTCGGCATCGATGTCGACATGAAGATCCCCGCCTTTTCGGAAGCCGATGAGCGGGTGCCCGATCTCGACCCCGCCTATGTGTTCGATCCGGACACCACGCTCGCGATCCTGGCGGGCTTTGCCTATAACCGCCGTGTGATGGTGCAGGGCTATCACGGCACCGGCAAGTCGAGCCATATCGAGCAGGTCGCGGCGCGCCTGCGCTGGCCGTGCATCCGCATCAATCTGGACGCGCATATCAGCCGCATCGACCTGGTCGGGCGCGACGCCATCGTCCTGAAGGACGGGCAGCAGGTGACGGAATTCCGCGAGGGCCTGCTCCCCTGGGCGTTGCAGCGGCCGGTGGCTTTGGTGTTCGACGAATATGATGCGGGCCGTCCGGACGTGATGTTCGTGATCCAGCGCGTGCTGGAAACCGACGGCAAGATGACTTTGCTCGACCAGAACCGGGTGATCCGGCCCAATCCCTGGTTCCGCCTGTTCGCGACCGCCAATACCGTGGGTCTGGGCGACACGACCGGCCTTTATCACGGCACGCAGCAGATCAACCAGGGCCAGATGGACCGCTGGAACCTGGTGGTGGCGCTGAACTATCTGCCCGCCGCGACCGAGGCGCAGGTGGTGCTCGCCAAGTCCGGCGAGTACGACCATCAGGGCGGCCGCAAGGAAGTCGAGAATATGATCAAGGTGGCGGAACTCACCCGCCAGGGCTTCATCAACGGCGACATCTCGACCGTCATGAGCCCACGCACCGTGATAAGCTGGGCGCAGAATGCGCTGATCTTCAAGAATATCGGCTTCGCCTTCCGCCTGAGCTTCCTCAACAAATGCGACGAGGCGGAGCGGCCGCTGGTGGCCGAATATTATCAGCGCGTCTTCGGCAAGGATCTGCCCGAAAGCGTCGCGCACCGGGCGGCCTGAGCGCCGCAGGGAGGAAAAAGCCATGATCGTCGTCGAACGGATCGATCCGGAGGGTGGCACCGCCCACCGGATCAGCATTCGCGGGCATGAACTGATCGCGGACATGACAGCGCCGGACGGTCATGATGCCGGGCCGGACCCGCATGATCTTTACGATTCGGCCTTGGGCGCGTGCAAGGCGATGACCATGCTCTGGTATGCGCAGCGCAACGGCATTCCTGTGGAGGGCATCCATGTCGGCGTGGTGCGCGATGCGAGCCAGGAGCGGCAGGGCATCTACAAGCTGACCACGCGCATCGCCCTGTCCGGCCCGTTGAGCGCGGAGCAGCATGACAGACTGATCGCTGTCGCCGCGAAATGCCCGGTGCACAAGCTGATGAGCGAGGTCGAGACGCAGATCGAAACCATCGCCGTGCCCACTGTCGGGGAGGGCGAACGGCCGTGAGCGAGACTGTCGCCCTGACGCCGGAGGAAGGCCGCCTGCCTTTGGAGAGCGCATTCAACCTGCGCGACTTCGGCGGCTATGCGACCGCTGACGGGCGCTGCGTGAAGCGCGGCATGCTCTATCGGTCGGGCACGATGGCGCTGCTGACGGACGGGGATGCGGATCATCTCCGTTCGCTCGGCATCAGGGCGATCTGCGATTTCCGCCGGGGCAACGAACGGACCGCCGAACCCACGCTCTGGCACGGGAGCGAGGTCGATTATTTCTGCCGCGATTATACGGAAAGCAGCGGGCTCCTCGGTGAGATGCTGAAGCGTGACGGCGCGACGGCGGACGATATGCGGCAGACGATGATCGCGCTTTATCGCGTCATCCCGGTCGACCATGCCGAATCCTACCGCGCCATGTTCGCGCGGATCGCGGATGGACGCGTGCCGTTGCTGATCAACTGTTCGGCGGGCAAGGACCGGACCGGCGTGGGCGCGGCGCTGATCCTGGCGGCGCTGGGCGTGCCGCGCCCCACCATCGTTCAGGATTATCTGGCGACCAACGCCCATGCCGATTGGGACTGGCTGCTGGCGCAGCGCGACACGCTGGTGGCGCGGATGCGGATGACCAGGACCGATATGCTCGAACCGCTGCTGAAGGCGGAATCCGTCTATCTGGATACGTTGTTCGCGACGCTGGATGAAAGCCATGGCGGCGTGGACGGCTATCTGAACGATGTGCTGGGCGTGGACGCCGCGGCGCGGGATTCGATGCGTGGGATGCTGCTCGACTGATGGCCGACCGTTCGCCCCTCGACGCTTTCAAGGACGTGCTGTCCGGCGCGGCGCGGTCGATCGCGCGCGACGCGGAGGTGGAGGTGAGCTTCACCGCCGACACGCCGCATATGGCGGGCAAGGCGATCAAGGTGCCGACGCCCGGACGCAATCTGCCCGCCGATCAGGTGGCGCTGGCGCGGGGTTTCGCGGACGCCAATGCGCTGCGGCTGCGGCACCATAATGCCCGGATTCACAATGCCGCCGCGCCTGCCGACGCGACGGCGCGGGCCGTCTATGACGCGGTCGAGCAGGCGCGGGTAGAAGCGATCGGTTCGCGGGCGATGGAGGGGGTAAGGGCGAACCTCAACCATGCGCTCGACCTGAAATTGAAGTCCGATCCGATCCGCCGGGCGCGTTCCGCCGATGAGGTGCCCTTGTCGACCGCGCTGGCGCTCAAGGTGCGCGAACGGCTGACCGGGCAGGCCGCGCCCAAGGATGTGCGGGCGGGCCTCGCCATGGTCGACCAGTGGATCGAGGACAAGGCGGGCGCCGATCTCGACGCGCTGGCCATGGCCATCGACGACCAGCGCGCTTTCCAGAAGCTGACCTCGGCCATGCTGGAGCATCTCCAGTTGATCGACGCCGACGTGCCGCCCGAAACCGACGAGTCCGAACCGCAGGAAGAGGGCGAGGACGAGGAGCAGCAACAGGAAGACGGCGACAGCGGCGAGGATCAGGCGGGCGACAGCGACGCCTTTGCCGAGGCGCGCGCCGAGGACCAGGGCGGCGACAGCGAGGACGGCGAAACCGAATATAGCGACGAGTTCGACGCCGACAGCGAAGAAGGCGCGGAGGATATGGGCGAGGAGGGCATGATGCCCGTCCGCCCCAACCGGCCGATGGGCGACCTGCCGCCGGGCTTCGACTATAAGCCCTATACGCAGCTTCACGATGAGGTCGTGACCGCCGAGGATCTGTGCGACGAGGATGAATTGCTGCGCCTGCGCGGCTTCCTCGACCAGCAGCTCGTCAGCTTGCAGGGCGCGGTGACGAAGCTTGCCAACCGGCTCCAGCGGCGATTGATGGCGCAGCAGTCGCGGTCCTGGGACTTCGATCAGGAAGAGGGGCTGCTCGACGCGGCGCGCTTGGCGCGGATCGTGATCGATCCGACGCGCTCGCTCTCCTACAAGATCGAGCGTGACACCGAGTTCCGCGATACGGTCGTGACGCTGTTGATCGACAATAGCGGGTCGATGCGCGGGCGGCCGATCTCCATTGCGGCGATCAGCGCCGACATCATGGCCCGCACGCTGGAACGTTGCGGGGTGAAGACCGAGATATTGGGCTTCACCACCCGCGCCTGGAAGGGCGGGCAGAGCCGGGAGGACTGGCTCGCCGCCGGGCGTCCGCCGATGCCGGGGCGTCTCAACGACCTGCGCCACATCATCTACAAGAAGGCCGATGAACCCTGGCGCCGGGCGCGCAAGAATCTGGGCCTGATGATGCGCGAGGGGCTGCTCAAGGAGAATATCGACGGCGAGGCGCTGCTCTGGGCGCATAACCGGCTGATCGCCCGCAATGAGGAGCGCCGCATCCTGATGGTGATCTCCGACGGCGCGCCGGTCGACGATTCCACCCTGTCGGTGAACAGCGGCACCTATCTGGAGCGCCATTTGCGGCAGGTGATCGAGTGGATCGAGAACCGCTCGCCCGTGCAGCTCGTCGCCATCGGCATCGGCCATGACGTCACGCGCTATTATCGCCGCGCGGTGACCATCATGGATGCCGAACAGCTCGGCGGGACCATGGTGGAGCAGCTCGCCGGACTGTTCGACGAAGATTAGAAGCCCTGCTCGTTCGGGCTTCCGCGATGTCGAAGCCCGGGCCTTCCCTTGAAAAGAAGATCGGCAGTTTCGACCTCGTGTCAGCGCGAACAAGCGTTTTGACAGGAGAGTGCAATGAGTGTCGCCTTTCGTCGCGAGAGTGACGAGGAGCATCTGGAACCCACTTTCGAGATTCCGTTGCCGCCCGGACCCAATTGGGTGACGGCGCGCGGCCTGCGGCTGACGCGGGAGAAGGTGGAAGCGCTGGAGGCGGTCGATACCGAAGCCATGGCCGAGGAGGACGCCAAGAAGCTGAAGCGCGAGTTGCGCTATTGGCGCACGCGCCTGGCGACGGCGGAATTGCGGCCGGTGCCGGATGCGGAGGCTGTGGCCTTCGGCAGCCGCGTCACCTACCGGTTGAACGGCAAGGAGAAGGGGATCGCCATCGTCGGAGACGATGAGGCGGAGCCGACGGAAGGGCGTATCGCCTTTTCCGCGCCGCTCGCCCGGGCGATGATGGATGCGGAAGAAGGCGAAAGCGTCGATTTCGGCGGCAAGCCGGGCGCGATCATGATCCTCGCGATCGAAGCGATATTGGAGGAGTAGACCTCGCAATATGCCGGATTGTGTTCCTGCAAAGGCAGGAACCCAGTTCCGACGGCAGGACTGGGCTCCTGCCTTCGCAGGAGCACACTGCAAAAAGATCGGTATCGTTCAAACGGATAAATGCTGATCAAAAAAGCCCTCCAGTTTCGGCTGGAGGGCTTTCGTCTATTCAATCAAGCGTTGCGGCCTGCTTCGAACAGGAACCAGGCGCGTTCCTCGGCCTCGTCGGTCCAGTCGTCGATAATGCCCTCGGTCGCATTGTCGCCCGCTTCGGTCGCGGCCGCCTTGGCGGCGCGCAGCGCCTCGACCAGCTTCAGATTGTCCTCGCGCAGCTCATTCAGCATGTCGCCGGGGCTTACATAATCGGCGTCATTGTCGACCAGCGACTGGTGACGCGAAATGTCTCCGATGGAACGCAGCGTCGTGTTGCCGGTCTTGCGCACCCGCTCCGCGATCAGGTCGGTGGTCGCCAGGATCTGCGTCGCCTGCTCGTCGAACATCAGATGATAGTCGCGGAAATGCGGGCCGGAGACGTGCCAGTGGAAATTCTTGGTCTTGAAATACAGCGCATAGCTGTCGGCGAGCACGCCGTTCAGCGCCTCTGCGACCGACTTGGTGGCGTTGCTGCGCAGGTCCGTCGGGGTCTTGAGATCGGGGGCTGTCATGCTTGGCTCCTGCTGGGGGACTTGGTTTCGGACATATAATGGTCTGTCCCCGATAAGGTGCCATGACAAGACAGGAATTTTGCCGGGATAATGCCGGTCAGTGTGATGCAGCCAATCGATCAGGCGAGATGCAGGGCCGACACCGCCGCCGCCATGCCCGCCAGCAGCACCAGCACGCCGCCACCCAGCCGGATCGCGCGAAGCGGCAGCGCCTTGAATGACGGACCGCCCATCAGAATGGCGGGCACGGTCGCGGCGATGATGCCGATCGCCCCGCCCGTCGCGGCCAGGAAAGGATCGGCGGTCCGCACGGCGATTCCCAGGATCAGGAACTGCGCGCCGTCCCCGAAGCCGAGGATGAAGAGGCCAAGCGCGGTGGTCGGAAAGGGCCCCAGCCGCCAGCTTGCCAAGGGATCAGGCCGTTTCGTCGGCCAGAACATCCCTATTGCCAGGAAGATCAGCGCCAGCGCCAGGAAAAGGAGCCGCCCGTCCGTACCCAGCATCGGCGCGATGAAGGCGCCTGCCGCCGCGCCGATGGCCGCATTGGCGACCGCCGCCGCCACGATCCCCGCTATCACCGCTCCGTCGCGGCGGAACCGTTCGGCCAGCGCAAGCGCCAGCAACTGCCCCTTGTCGCCCGTCTCCGCCAACAGACAGCCGAGCAATGCGATCAGCAATGCATCCATTCAGCCGGCCAGACAGTCAGACGGTCAGGTGCGCGCCGGGCCCTGCCGCCGGCTTGGCGGCGACGGGCATGGCGATGACGTCCGCCTCCGGCATTTTGGCCGCGATCGCGTCGCGCATCAGGTCGAGATAGGACATGATGACCGGTCCGGCGCCTTGCAGCGACAGCGCCGATTGCAATGTGCCGGCCAGGCTTTCCACGCTGTCGAGGTGAAAGGCGCGGGCAATATGGCGAATGCGGTCGATCTCGTCGCGCAACCGCACGACCGATACATGGCCCCTTTCCCCCGCAAGCCCGTCGACCCGCCTCAGCAGATCGGCAAGAATGGCCAGCATCGGATCATGTCGCATGGAGAAGACTCCCCCGTCCTGTAACTCCGGCTCCCTGATAGAGCGAAGCGGGTTAAGGCCGCGTAAAGTGTAGCATAACCCCCGCGCCTGGGCCACGAGCCTTGACATGGGGCCGAATCTGCCTCATGGGGCACCGCTGAAACGGGGCGGTCCCTTCCTCGCAAGAGAATTGGGGCCGCTCTTCTTTTTCACGATATTCACGACCAGGGACTAAGGCCATGGCCAAGCCAGCAACCGTCAAGATTCGCCTCGTCAGCTCGGCTGACACCGGCTTCTTCTACGTCACCAAGAAGAATCCGCGCACCAAGACCGAGAAGCTGAGCTTCCGGAAGTACGATCCCGTCGTGCGCAAGCATGTCGAGTTCAAGGAAGCCAAGATCAAGTGATCTGACGGCGGCTGCGGTCGCCCGACGATTGCAGCTTCGCGGCATCATGCCCGAACGAAGAGGCCCGTCCCCCTGGGGGAACGGGCCTTTCCTTGTTGGCTGGGAATGCGGGTTGGGGGCGGATTTTGGGTGGATTGCGGACATTCCCCCTCCCGCAGGCGGGAGGGGGAATGTCCGC
>NZ_JAINEZ010000123.1:0-11948 GCF_019873065.1 Sphingobium sp. PNB | reverse complement strand
TGCGCCATCCGCTGCTCTCCTTCTTGGAAAGCCCATAGAATCAGCTATCAACGCTTCTGTCTACGCCCACCCGCGCACAGGTCTCTATGAAGTCGCCTTAATCTGGGAAGGACCGTCGGGGGACCCGGTCGATCGGACGGCCACACCAAAGCTGTTACGATAGAATGATGCAGTACCCCTCCAGTATTAAGAAACCTCACGTGAACAGAGCGATCACGCACGCGTCGTTACCCAATTCGATGCAACTCAGAAGCGGAGCATGCGAACAAAACATGAAATATCCCTAAAATGCTGTCAGAAGGCCGTAGGACGCATCGAAATCTTTCAGGTCAAATGGTAAGGGGTGCCCTCGTTTTGGCGCTCACAGGGGCTCTGGCGGGACGTGATTTTCACCCTCATCATCCCAAATTGTGGGCTCAAAGAGGTCGATGACCGGCGGCCGAGATCGGGCGGGGGAGGGGGCCACCCCGCTGACGGGGATCGTGTAGCTGCGAAAGCTCGCCTGACCGGTCCGCTCGATGAGCAGTCCCTCGGCCTCGGCGGTCGCCAGTAGCTTGATCGCGCCGGCGGACGTCAGCCCAAACTGCTTCGCGACCTGGCTGCTGGTAATGGCGGGACGGGCCATCGCGAACAGGATCACGTCCTTGAGTCGTCCGAGCCGTCGGCGGTCCGCAAGATGGAGAGCGGCCCGCTGCGCATAGCTTCGCAGTTGCACCTCCAGGTCGAGATGGGCGTTCGCCCCGGCGACGATGGCTCCGAGCCAGAGGTGGTCGAGCTCGTGGCCTGAAGCGATCTTCCAGGGACCGCCCGCGCGTTGCAGGCCGAGGGCTGTCAGTCCACCTTGCGATCCGTTCCAGCGCCCCGGACCCCAGCGATCGCCGATCAGCAGGCTGGCCACGACATCACCGCGGGCGAGGGGCGCGAACTGCCGCCACAGCGCGGCGATCCGGCCGCCATGGAGCAGGGGAGGGGAGGGGGGTAGTACTTGGCAGGCCTTGCTCCAGGCCTCGATTGCCGGTAGCATTTCCCATGGCTCGCGGCGGCCCGGGATGTGCTCGTCGGAAGGACCGGTTTCAGCACCGAGCCACGCCAGCAGGGCAGAGGGGTCGGCCATGAGTTCGTCCAGGGTGATCGGCATGCCGATGGCGTGCTTCCAATGGGTCAGGTCATAGGCACTGGTGATGGCGCGTCCTCGGCCGTTGATCGTGACCGCGTCCTCGGGGAGTTCATAGGCGTCGATCCCGGCCAGGGCTTGCCGCTCAGCCAGCGCCATGCGCGCCTTCCAGGGCAGGCGGACGGGACTGAGCCGGAGGCGTTCTTCCACCCGTGCGAGCGCGGTTTGCGCGTCGGCATAGGCAAGGAGCAAGGCCGGATCGAGCAGGGGAGGGGAGGAAGCCATCATTTTTCGCCAAAATCTCGCCTTTAATGGCGAGGTGTATCGTTCCAGACTCGATTCATTAAACGGCCTGTTTGTCTGGGTTATCGGATCAGATATTAAACTGAAAGACGTTTTTAGAAAGTCTGTTGGTGCATCTAAAATATTGGATCAATGACAAGGGCCATTATCATTGATCCAAAATGTTGTTCGCTATATGATTTTGCCTTCGATTTGTACCAATATGAGCGGACTGGGATGACTGGCGAAGGCAGAAGACCGTTGCGCGGGCTGCGCGCCTTTCTCGATCCGGCCTTCGAGTCGGATCATACGCCTGTTCCTTCGGTGGAGCAAACGGACGTCGCTGGAAGCGCGGTCATGGGCGACGACCAGCCGATGGAGGACGGGCAAGCGGTATCGGTCCGCGCAGCGGAGGGCAATGTTGCGCCCTTGGTCATTGAAGAAGCCGACCCATCGGTGGCGATTGGACCGCTCGCGCCGTTGGCGACCGCCGAGGGAGTTCGGCCGACCACACTGGTCCTGCCCGCACCGGGCCAGCGTTGGGCCTATGGCGCGCGCCAGCAATATGTCGCGCAGCGCAGGGCGGAGCGCGCGGCGGAGCAAGCGCTCACCCCGCTCCAGCGGTTCGAAGCCGCTCTGGCGATGCTGCCGACCACGGGCCGGCCCGCCGCGAATCTTGATCTGGTCGAGGCGACGCTGGCCGCCATGGCCGCCAACACGGTACGCGGTCTGCTTGCAGACATGGCGGGCTTTGGCGAGGCATGTCGCCGGTCTGGGGTGAGCGCGCTGCCAGCGCAGCCTATTTCGGTAATCCAGTATTTAAAGGCGCGCGGAGCGGGGGAGGGCAGTCTCGCCAAGGCGAAGCCGGCGACGCTTTCGCGCACCCTCTGGGCGATCGCGACCTTCCACCGGCTGTTCGATCTGCCCGACCCGACCAAGGACAAGCTGGTCGCGCTGACGCTCAAGGCCTTGCGCCGCGAACTGGGAACCGCCCAGCGCCAGGCGCGGCCGTTGCGCTACAAGGGTTCGGTCAGCGACGTTTTTGACGGCGACGCGCGAGGGATGAGCCTGAAAGCGCTGCTCGACGGATGCCCCCACGACGAAAAGGGGATGAGGGACCGGGCGTTGCTGTCGGTCGCCTACGATACGGGCCTGCGCGCTTCCGAATTGGTCGCGATCGACATCGCCCATATCCAGCCGGCTAGTGATCCCGACACCCGGTTACTGCATATCCCGCGCCATAAAGCGGATCAGGAAGGGGAGGGGGCAACCGCATTCCTCTCGATGCGGAGCACCCTGGCCCTGAACGCTTGGATCGCGGTGATGGCCGATCTGCTGGGCGTTCCTGAAATAACGAAGGGACCTATCTTTCGGCGGTTGTTTATCAAGCGCTTGAAGGCGGTCGATCCCGCTGTGTCGCGTGCTGCAGCGCGCCGGGAGGCCGCCGCCACGCAATGGGGATTGTCCAGTTTGATGCCAGAAGCCAAGGCAGCGCGGCGCACTGGCATCGATCCGATGACGGCCGTCAGCCTGGGCGGTGCCGCGTTGCAGCCGCAGGCGGTAACGCAGATTTTCAAGACGCGGGTCCAGGGGGCCTGGGACGCAGGACTCTTACCGGATTTGAGCAAGGACGAACTGGCCCAATGGGTCAAGGGGATCAGCGCGCATTCGACGCGCATTGGGATCACCAACGACCTGTTCGCGGCGGGTGAGGATATCGCCGGGATCATGGATGCACTACGCTGGAAATCGCCCAAGATGCCGCTCAGCTACAATCGTAATCTGGCAGCGGAACATGGTGCGGCGGGCCGTCTACTCTCCAAACTGCGTTAGCGGATGTCGGGCTTCGGGTTGTTGCCATAATCAATCATGTAGCGAGGGTGGAAATCCCCCACGACCTTCCCGCCTATTTACAGCTCCGCGCATGCCGCCGGCGATGCGCAGATGCGCTTCTGTAACAGGTGGCACAAAGCGCGGCAGCAGATTCTCTCTCACTCAGGGAAAGGCGTCTGGCAATCGACCGATTCCGCCTCGCGACCGTCCACGGATCGGTGATCAGGATCGTCTGCTCCATGCTATCCGCGTTGATGATCATGAACCGGCATTTTGGTAACAACAAATGGCTTGTTAGGAATTGGTGATCATCAATGGCCTCGAGCTAAGGCGCAAGGCTCTACGAGTGGGGTGCGGACCGTTAAATGAGCCGACCCGAGCAGCTTAGGTCACAATTAGCACCGGTGGATACGGTGCTGTTCACCCACAGGTTTCGAGCTTCGCACGACCTGGCAGGATCCTGTCGTGACGTGAGATGCTGGTGTGGGAATGTCTGCTCTGCCAGCGCAGGAGATGTTTCGTCTGCTTCGATGGTTGCGTTTGCTGCGATTATTGACCATATAGGCCGAGAGGAGACGCGCCATGACCATGCCCGCCTTTGCGGAAGAAATCGGTAGCCGCTTGCCCTCCGCTGGTGAGAAGGATGCTGCCAATCAGCTTCGCAAGATCATTGCCGCGCATGCCGCCGGCGATGCAAAATTGCGCCTCCTGGAAGAGGGGGACAAGACCCCCACCGAAATCACACTGACACCCGCCATATCCCAATTGCTGATGGAACTGCTCAGGCATATCGGCAAGGGAGACGCAGTCACCCTCGTGCCGATCAGTCAGATGTTGACGACCCAGCAGGCTGCTGACGTGCTCAACGTGTCGCGGCCCTATCTCATCTCCCTTCTCAACAAGAAGGAGATTGCCCACACATTGGTGGGGCGCCACCGGCGCGTGCGCGCCGAGGATTTGTTTGCTTACAAGCGTGAGCGGGATGGGATTCGCTCCAAGGCACTCGACGATCTGGCGGCGGCCGACGCCGAATTGTTCTGATCCTTGTTCGCCAATCGCTACACGGCCTTCATTGATGCCTGCACGCTTGCCAGCGTGCTGCGCAGAAACCTGTTGCTGACATTGGCGGAAGCGGATTTCTTTCGCATCAGATGGTCGGCGCCAGTTCTAGAGGAAACGGGCCGAGCCATCGCGAAGATACTCGTCAGCAAGGGGCGATCGCAGGCGGAAGCGGAGGAAATCGCAGCAACCCAAATTTCCCGAATGCGTCAGGCATTTGGCGAAGCGGAGGTTGTTGATTTCGCTCATCTCACTCCGCTGGTGGAGGCCCTACCGGATCCGGACGATGCGCATGTGATCGCTGCGGCCGTAAAGACTCAGGCCGCCGCGATCGTGACGGAGAATCTCAAGGACTTCCCGGAGGCCCTGCTGGAGAGCTTGAATCTGGAAGTCCGGTCGGCAGACGACTTTATTGCCGATACCATCGCGCTTGATACGGGCCGCGCCGTCGCGGCAATTCGCCGGATGCGCGGGCGCTTTCGCAGGCCCGAAAAGTCCGCACATGACCTTTTGCTGGACATGGAGGCGGCAGGACTGGTGGCCACCGTGGACGCTCTTCGACCGCATGTGGGATCCCTCTGAAACTTTGAATTGAACGCTTTGACGCAGGGAAAATGCTCGGACGGACTTGGAGAGTGGAATTTGGAAAGGCGGACGTTGATTTCCCGCTTGCCATGCACCCTCACAGTTTGACCAGGCTGCCGTACTTCATTGAAGAAACCCCTCTGGCCGATCCCGAAGCTGATCGAAGCGGTCGGCGATCGCGATCCAGCGGGCCACGCCCGTCTCATCACCCGCCACGGCCAGCGCAGTGACACGCTCGGCTATATGCTCGTATCGCTCCGGTGAGGGCCGCCTTGCAGTGATCGGCTGATATTTCGAGATGGCACCGGTGCAAGCACTGGTGTTTGCACCGGTACAAGGGACGGTGCGATGAGTCAGATGACGGTAATTTCGGGCCCAGAACGGCGGCGCGTCTGGACCGACCAGCAGAAGCGCGAACTGGTCGCTGCGGTTTCGGCGCCCGGGGCGAACGTGGCGGAGATTGCCCGCCGTGCTGATCTGCGGCCGAACCAGATTTACAGATGGCGGCGGCAGATGGAGCAGGCAGCGCAGGGCTTTGCCGAGGTGCAGGTGCAAGCCGATCCGGTGCCAATGATCGGATCGGCGATCACCGTCGAGTTCGAGCGGGCGATCGTGCGCATTCCCGCTGGCGCATCGCCTGGGCTGGTGTCGGCAGTGCTGCGGTCGGTCAAGCCGTGATCCCAATCCCCTCCGGCGTTCGGATATGGATCGCGACGGGGCACACGGACATGCGGCGCGGCATGCGTAGCCTGGCCCTCCAAGTGCAGCAGAGTTTCGGGCGTGATCCCTTCGCCGGGGATCTCTACATTTTCAGGGGACGCCGCGGCGACCTCTGCAAGATCATCTGGCATGACGGCGTGGGCATGTCGCTTTATGCCAAGCGATTGGAGCGCGGGAAGTACATTTGGCCCTCTGCGGTGGACGGCGTGATCGCCATTTCCCCCTCGCAGATGGCCTGCATGTTGGAGGCGATCGACTGGCGTAATCCGCAGGCCACATGGCGCCCGACATTGGCCGGATAAAAGCCCCGGCATGACCTAAAAAGCTAGGGATTCCGGTGCTTTTCCGCTATGTCGTTGGCCATGGGGAACGAGGCGCAAGCAGAGATCGACAGCCTTCGCGAGCGGCTTGCCGCTGCCGAGGCAGTCGCCGCTGAAGTTGCCCGCATCAAGGCGATCAACGCCGACCTAGAAGCCCGTAACGCCCTTCTCGAACTGCAGAACGAGAAGATGCGCCGCACCCTTTTTGGCCAGCGGTCCGAACGCACACGCCATCTGCTCGACCAGATGGAACTGACCTTCGAGGAGTGCGAGACCGCTGCCAGCGAAGATGAGCTTCTGGCTGCCCTGGCAGCGGCGAAGACCAATGTCGCACCGTTCGAGCGCAAGCGGCCCGCGCGCAAGCCCTTGCCCGAGCATCTGCCCCGCGAACGCTTCGTCATCGCCGCGCCCGAGGCATGCCCCTGCTGCGGTTCGGATCGGCTATGCAAGCTGGGTGAGGATATCACCGAGACGCTTGAGGTCGTGCCGCGCCAGTGGAAGGTGATCCAAACCGTTCGGGAGAAGTTCTCCTGTCGCGATTGCGAGAAGATCACCCAACCGCCGGCACCGTTCCACGTCACGCCCCGCGGACTCTTTGGCCCGAGCTTCCTTGCGATGCTGCTGTTCGAGAAGTTCGGCGCGCATCAGCCGCTCAACCGCCAGCGGGATCGTTATGCCCGCGAGGGCGTGGACCTGAGCCTTTCGACCCTGGCCGATCAGGTCGGCACCTGCACCGCTGCGCTGATGCCGCTCTATCTGTTGATTGAGGCGCATGTCCTGGCCGCCGAGCGACTGCATGGCGATGACACCACGGTGCCGGTGCTGGCAAAAACCAAGACCGATACGGGCCGGATCTGGACCTATGTCCGGGATGATCGGCCATTCGGCGGGCCAGCGCCGCCGGCAGCGATCTTCCATTATTCCCGTGACCGGCGAGGCGAGCATCCCGTGGGTCATTTGCGCAGCTGGACGGGCATCCTCCAGGCCGATGCCTATGCCGGCTATAATGCGTTGTTCCATGCCAACAGACTGCCGGCGCCGCTGACCCGCGCCCTATGCTGGAGCCACGCGCGCCGTTATTTCTTCGAACTGGCCGATGTCGCCGCGCAGATCAAGAAGCGCCGCAAAAAGGCCGTCATCTCGCCGCTGGCAGTGGAGGCGGTCCGCCGCATCGACGCGATCTTCGACATTGAGCGCGCCATCAACGGCAGACCGGCCCAGGAGCGTCTTGCCTTCCGCCGGGAACTCAGCGCACCGCTGGTTGCCGATCTGGAAGAATGGATCCGGGACAATCGGTCAAAGCTATCGAAGAACAGCGATGTGGCCGAGGCCATGGATTACATGCTCAAGGCATGGCCGGCCTTCGCCGCGTTCCTCGATGACGGCCGCATCTGCCTTTCGAACAACGCGGAGGAACGCGCGCTGAGAGGTATAGCATTGGGCAGAAAATCGTGGCTCTTCGCTGGTTCAGACCGCGGCGGTCAACGCACGGCCTTCATGCTGAGCCTTATCGGCACGGCAAAGCTCAACGACATCGATCCGCAGGCCTGGCTCGCCGACGTCCTCGCGCGCATCGCCGACATCCCCCAGAACCGTCTCCACGAACTGCTCCCCTGGAACTGGCGCGCCGCAGAAGATCAACGCGAAGCCGCCTGATCCGCGGCCCTCACCGGAGCGATACATATGCTCTGGCGCCTGTTCGCCAAAGCGCCGCTCGATAGCGAGCGCCTCGGCCCATCGTTCCTGCTCCGGGGTCACAGCAGCGTCGCGGCAGACGAGGGCGCTGAGCGTGGCTTGTTCCATGGCTCGCTGGTCCGCTCCATGGCGATCAGTTCATCAGGAAAGCAGCGCTCTTGAAAACCTAGGATGTCGTCAAAGCTGCCATGAAGCCATTGCGCATATTCATGTTCATGCAGGAGAACCGGCATTCGGTCATGAACCGGGCGGATGGCCTCATTGCAGTCAGTCATCGCGCCGGAGAAGACCGGCCCCCATTCCGGGCTGTCGCGCCACAGGCCTGCCCAGGCGAAGATGGGACTATCACGCAGCGAGAACCAGCTCCGGGTCTTGGCCCCAGCCTTTCCTTCAGCTTCCGCAAAGTTTGTGAGGGGAATGAGGCAGCGAAATTCGGGTTTGCGCGCAGCGCCGAGCCAGAAGGGCTTGCGTAAGTCAGCGATATTGTTGACCGGCTTGGGCTTGGACTCCGGTTTCATGCCCTTGAGGCGAACCGGCCAGCCCCAGGTCATGCTTTGAAGGAGGCGAGTGCCATCCTGCTCTCGCACCACCATGCCAGGCGTGCCGGGATAGACCTCGTCGGGCGCGTTAAACTGGGTGACCGGCGCCGCCACGCCGAAATGCGCAGCCACCTCGGCGGCGGATTTGCGCACGGTGTAGAGGTTACAAATGAGGCGATCCTCCTTCGTTGGAGGAGCAGCGTAGCACCGCGGATCGTCTCGTCAAAGCGGGCCTATGTGTTGAGATAGGCAGCGACAGCATCGACGCTGTTGCCCACCGCCTCCACCGCTTCCTCCAGTTGCTCTTTGCTGGCGCCGAAGCGGTTGGTCCAATATTGTACCTCATAGTCTTCGCCGAGCGCGATGCGCGAGCTGTCCTGCGGCCCGCGTGCGGTCTTTTCATTAGCCATTGCCTGCGCCTTCATCATCGTTGCCCGGTTCAACGCAGAAAGACGTTCGACGTTTCGTGCTGTGATCGACCGGCGGCCCTTGGATGTCCGGCAGAAACGGAACGACTCGATCAGGCGGCGAGTAGTAATGTTGGGCCGCGTGCGAGAAGCGGCCGACCAGGAGCGTCCATATCTGTGAAGATCGCCACCTATAATGTAAATGGGGTCAATGGCCGGCTACCAGTGCTGCTGCGCTGGCTTTATGAGGCGGAACCCGACATTGTCTGCCTCCAGGAACTCAAAGCCCCGCAAGAGAACTTTCCCGAACGTGCCATTCGCGATGCGGGCTATGATGCCGTCTGGCACGGTCAGAGCCGGTGGAACGGCGTCGCTATCCTCAGCCGTATCGGCGAGATCCACGAAACCCGTCGCGGCCTGCCCGGCGATCCCGATGACGGGCAGAGCCGCTATATAGAGGCTGCGGTCGGCGGCGTTCTGATCGCTGGTCTGTATCTGCCCAATGGCAATCCTCGGGCCGGCCCCAAATATGATTTCAAGCTGCGCTGGCTCGACCGGCTGCACGCGCATCTGGCATCGCTCGTTGATCTGGACGCGCCGGTGGTGGTCGCCGGAGATTATAATGTCATGCCCACCGACCTCGATGTCTATGCGCCCGATCGCTGGCGCGATGACGCACTCTTCGCGCCCGAAGTGCGCGCGGGCTATCAGCGGCTTCTCGATCAAGGTTGGACGGACGCGCTTCGGCACAAGCACCCGGGCGAGGCCATCTACACCTTCTGGAAATATTGGCGTGGCGCGTTCGAGCGCAATGCGGGACTGCGGATCGATCACCTGCTGCTGAATGCCAAGGCCAAAGCCCGGCTAATCGCGGCCGAGGTCGATACCGCGCCGCGTGGATGGGAGAAGACGAGCGACCATGCGCCGGTCTGGATCGAGTTGAAGGATAAGGCCCGAAGAAAGAAGCGGAGCTGACGTCTCAAAGGCTCATGGCCGCTCATCTTTTAGCGGCACGGCTTCTGGCGGACCCATGGCGAAGGAATGGCTGGCTGCATAGCAATGACAGGCGCGCGCGGCGGCGCGGTCGGCTGCCCCCGGATCTGCCACGCATTATCTCATCGGTAGGGCGGCCTTAACCATCGACCTGAGATTACTGCGCCATGGAGAGACGAAAAACAGATGGTCGCAGCGCTCGAAATCTTTCGGTCAAGCGCAGCATTCGTCCTCGTTTGCCCGATGCCGTGTACAGGGATCTGGTCGCCCCGCTCTTCACCATGAGCATGCCTATCGCGGGCTTCGGCCTGCTCTATCTGTTCGTCGGAACGCTCATTTATCTCAAATGGCAAGATGGCGTGATTGCGGCTCTCACCGGAACATCTGTGTTGGTGACGGCGGCCAGGCTTATTCTGATCGGCGCCTTCCATCGCGCCGGGGGCGCCGGACAGGAGATTGTCGCCCTGCGAATCTGGGAACGGCGCTACGCTGCGCTAACCTATATCTTCGCGATGCTGTTGGCTGGCCTCAACATCCGCGCGCTCATTGCCCATGCGCCGCTTATCCACATCGGAACCATCAGCCTCATTTTTACCTTTGGCGCGGGCATCGTTTCACGAAATGCGAGCAGGCCGCGCCTCTGCGTGATCAGCCTGATGCTGGCGGTTCTGCCAACGGCGGTCGCCATGATGGTCCATGCCATGACCGAATATGACGAGCCGCTCCATGCCGAGTTTTTCGCGCTGGAAGGCGTGCTTCTCCTGGCAGTCGGCTTGATGAGCCTTGATTCCGTGCACCACCTTCATGCCGCTTCGGTTGAGCATCTGACCACCCAACATGATCTTGCGAATCTGGCCCGCCACGACCCGCTGACAGGGCTGTCCAATCGCCTGGCTTTGCGTGAGGCCTTTTTCGCCAGCCTGGAAACATCGCGCAGGTCAGGCGATCAGCTTGCGATCCATTATCTCGATCTCGATGGCTTCAAGGCCGTCAATGACGCTTATGGTCATCCAGCGGGAGACCAACTGCTGGTCGAGGTCGCCCGCCGGCTCATTGCGACGGTCAGGACGGACGACGTCGTATCGCGCCTCGGGGGCGATGAATTCATTCTTGTCCAGAGCCACGTCCAGCATCAGGATCAGGCTGAACTGCTGGCGCGACGCGTGATCCGGCAGCTTAGCGAACCCTATATGATCGCAGGCGTCGAAATGCGGGTATCGGTGAGTGTCGGCATCAGCATGGCCCCTCAATTTGGCCTGGACCTCGAGCGCCTGATCGGTTGCGCAGACGCCGCCCTCTATCGTTCAAAGGCACGCGGAAAGGCCCAGGTCCATTTTTGCGGTCCGGAGGACTATCAGGAGATCGGTCGGGCGGTCGCCTGAACGCGTCAGCCAAAAAAAAGGCCGGCCAAATGAATGGCCAGCCGTACTGAGTTTTAGGAGAGGATGCCTGAAAGGCAGGGCGCATATGGCGCCAAATGAACGATCCGACAAATGCGGAGGCTGCGACGCCGGGTGCAGCTTTTGCAATCAGTGCAATATGCGGCTGAGAGGGCGAGCTTAGCGGCCGCGATAATGCTGTTTCTCAACAGGCGCGGTGACTGAGGATGAGTCCGGTAGCATGGAGTAGGACCGGTGCGACCCGAAGGCTTAGCTCATCGGCCGGTCCATGATCAAAATCTCAATTTACGCTACGGAATGCAAATTTGCTGGGCTGCGAAAATCAACCACTTACCGCATCTGCAAGGGATTTATGAACTTGGATTAAAGTTAAGGCGCTCCCAGAAATCTGAACCCTATGTTAATGACGAGTCGCGACCCGAAGGCTCTGGTTTTCAGAGACTTCTACTGACCCGGCCATTCATTGAGAGTGGTCGGGTCGTTTTTGGTTAAGTGCCGGACCGAAACGGTCTCCATTGCGACCAACGCGATCCGGACCGGCAAGGCCGATATAAGATTGGAGTGTCAGCCGGGGAAACGGCTTGTCTGCGTTACCGTGATCGAGGAAGCCGATCAGGATTGGGTATGTTCATCGCTCAGGGCTCCGAACCATTGGGCATAGGGGGTGTTACGGGCGAGATGCCGATTATAGTCGGGCGCGCCATCCCCCCACCACACGGGCCCGCGCTCGCCGAGCTGGTGTTTGACGGCGTCCACTGCATCGCGCGCGCTTCTCTCCACGTTGGCATCCTTGGCACGCAGCGCCTCGCCCACCTGCCTTCGCGCCGTCATCAACTGATGGACCAACTTGGCCCGCTCGGCCTCGCCGAGGGCAGGGTTGCTCATCCGCCAGAGACGGCCACGCACGACAAAATATCTATAGCGCGACGATCTGGGTGAGAGGTCAGCGACTATCAGGATGAGAACAGATTGTCGCGGCGGGTTCATGGTGCCGGGTTAGA
>NZ_JAINEZ010000122.1:0-11982 GCF_019873065.1 Sphingobium sp. PNB | reverse complement strand
GCGCCATCCGCTGCTCTCCTTCTTGGAAAGCCCATAGAATCAGCTATCAACGCTTCTGTCTACGCCCACCCGCGCACAGGTCTCTCAATGCCCTGATGTTGACCTGCGGCCATTATGACGCTTCGGGCGATTTCGCCTTCCGCGTCGGCATTCCCGGCAAGTCGGGGGTAGGCGGCGGCATATTGGCGATCGTGCCGGGTCGCGCGTCCATTGCCGTCTGGTCGCCTGGCCTGAACGAAAATGGCAATAGCCAGCTTGGCACGCTGGCGCTCGAAGAACTGGCCCATCGCACCGGCTGGTCGGTTTTCAGCCCATCGCAAGGTCCGTCCTAAGGCACCTCATCGGCCCGCAGCCGCCGCAGCTTAGGCGCGGTTTCGAGCTGCGCGGCATCCTTGATGCCCATGCGCAGATCCTCCCGCGTCTGGTGGATGGAGGCGATCACCGGTCCCATCGCCACGCCCAGGTCGACCAGCGCGGTCTCCGCCAGTTGGAGCGAACTTTCGAGCGTCTCCGGAACCGCATCGCTGGCGCCGGCGCGATAGAGCTGGGCCGCATGATCGGTGTCCCGTGCCCGCGCGATGATCGGCAGATCGGGCACCCATCCCCGCACACGCTTCGTCACCCGAACCGACAGGACAGGATCGTCCATCGTCAGGATCAGGGCCCGTGCATGGCCGAGACGAAGCTTGTCGAGCATTTCGGTGCGGGACACGTCGCCGAACAATATGGGATACCCTCCGCGCCGAGCTTCCGCGACGACGTCCGGGTCGGATTCCACGACGATGAAACGCTGTTTGTGCAGGTTGAGCAGGTCGCAGATCATGCGCCCCACGCGCCCGAAGCCGATTACGACGGCGGCCGCCTCGGCATGGTCTTCGTTGATTTCCGGCGCCTCTTCGCCCAGCGCCATTTCCAGCCGCCGCGCAATGTCATGTCCCAGCCGTGCGAGCAGCGGCGTGATGGTAAGGCCGATAGCGGTCACGATCTGCCAGAAGGCTGCGGTGGAAGGAAGGATCAACTGGGCCGCAGCGGCAGCGGACAACACGATCAGGGTGGTTTCCGAAGGGCTGGACATCAGCACGCCGACTTCCAGCGCCACACCCTTCCTCGCGCCCGACAGGTAGAGCAGGGCCGCGGTGACGATCGTCTTGGCAAGGACCACGCCCACCATCGCCAAAATGAGCGTAGGCCAGTTGGCCAGGATGACGCGCACGTCAAGGCCCATGCCGACGGTGATGAGGAAGACCCCGAGCGCCAGTCCCTTGAACGGCGCGGTCATGACCTCGACCTCGCCATGATAATCGGTTTCCGCGATCAGCAGCCCGGCAAGGAGCGCGCCGACGATCGGAGACAGGCCGGCGATCGAGGTCGCCATGCTGGATATGATGACGACCAGCAGGCTGGCGGCCAGGAACACCTCCGGACTCTTGGTGCGGGCGGCCTGGCTGAAGATATGCGGCAGGCAGAGGCGGCCAAGGACCAGCATGATGGCGATGGTGATCCCGCTCTTGATCAGCGTGTCGGCCAGTTCGCCCCACGGGCCGTCCGGACTGGCAGCGACTGAGGGCGCAAGCGCGCCCAGCATGAAGATGATGGGGACGAGGGCCAGATCCTCGAAAAGCAGCATGGAAAAGGCCGCGCGGCCGACGGCGCTTTGCGTGCCCACCATCGGCAGCACCACGGCCGTGGACGACAGTGCCAGCGCGAGGCCCAGGCCGAAAGCGCCTGCCGGTGGCTGGCCCAGCAAGTAAAGGCCAAGTGCAATCAGCGTACCGCCGCCGATCAATTCTGCCGCGCCGACGCCGAATACTTGTGTCCGCATAGTCCAGAGACGACGAAAACTGAGTTCGAGTCCGATGGAAAAAAGCAGCAGGATGACGCCCAGTTCGGCAAAGGGCTCTATCGCCGCCCTGTTGGAAATGGTGACATGATAGAGCCAGGGATATTGGCCCACCAAAGCGCCCAATCCCGACGGCCCCACCGCCAGCCCGACGAGGATGAAGCCGATGACCGGGCTGATCCGCAGCCGCGCGAAGCCGGGGATGACAAGCCCCGCGGCCCCCAGGATGACGAGGGAATCGCTGAAGCTCTGTGGGTTGATCGCGCCGGCCATGACCGATCATCGCCACAAATGCAGCGGATATCCAGCGATAAGCACTGGAAACCGGAAAAGATGCCGTGAAAGGCTGTGGTGCGGACGGCGGGACTTGAACCCGCATTCCCAGGGGGAGGCGGATTTTAAGTCCGCTGCGTCTACCGATTTCGCCACGTCCGCTTGAGGCCGTTACCCCCTGAAGGCTAACGACGCACAGGTCAAGGATGTGGTTGGATCAGTGGGCAGCTTTGCCGTTCAGCCGTTCCCGCATTTCCTTTCCGGGCTTGAAATAGGGAACCCGCTTGGCGTCCACCGGCACCTGTTCACCGGTGCGCGGATTGCGGCCGGTACGCGCGTCGCGCGCCCGTGTCGTAAAGGCGCCGAAGCCCCGAAGTTCCACTCGCCCTCCGCTGGAGAGGCGGTCGACTATTTCCTTGAAGAAAAGATCGACGATCCTTTCCACTTCCTGGAGGTTGAGGTTTGGATTTTCCTCAGCCAATTTCTGAATCAGTTCCGAGCGTATCATTGGTCCTCCAGACTCCCCCTTCTGGTTCCCTGTTTATTTATAATGAATCCTCATGGCTGTGACAATCAGCCAATATCGGTATGTCATTCTCATTTTGGGAATAGAAAAAGCCCGCCGGAGTTAAGTTCCGGCGGGCCATATTACTTAAGTTAGATACCGAAGGAGGGCTTAGCCCTCGCTCTTGGCCTTGAGCGCTTCGCCCAGGATGTCGCCCAGCGAGGCGCCGCTGTCGGACGAACCATATTGCGCCACAGCCTGCTTCTCTTCAGCGATCTGAAGGGCCTTGACAGAGAAGGTCGGCTTCTTGGCGCGGTCGAAACCGGTGACCATGGCGTCGAACTTCTGGCCGATCTGGAAGCGTTCCGGACGCTGTTCGTCGCGGTCGCGGCCAAGGTCGCTGCGCTTGATGAAGCCGGTGGCGCCATCTTCGCCGGCCTGGACTTCCAGGCCGCCGTCGCGGACTTCCAGAACCGTGACGGTGACCGTCTGGTTCTTGTTGAGGCCAGCGGCAGCGGCGGTGGTGCCGCCGGCGGCCGGGCCGCCACGCTCAAGCTGCTTCATGCCAAGGCTGATGCGCTCCTTCTCGACGTCGATGTCGAGAACGACGGCCTGAACCGTCTCGCCCTTGCGGTGCAGGGCCAGCGCGTCCTCGCCCGAAATGCCCCAGGCGATGTCGGACATGTGGACCATGCCGTCCACGTCGCCGTCCAGGCCGATGAACAGGCCGAACTCGGTGGCATTCTTGACTTCGCCCTCGACGGTCGAACCGATCGGGTGACGTTCGGCGAAGCTGTCCCAGGGGTTGTTCTGGGCCTGCTTGAGGCCGAGCGAGATGCGGCGCTTTTCCGGATCGACTTCCAGGACGATGACGTCGACTTCCTGGCTGGTCGAAACGATCTTGCCGGGGTGGACGTTCTTTTTGGTCCAGGACATTTCCGAAACGTGGACGAGGCCTTCGATGCCCGGTTCCAGTTCCACGAACGCACCATATTCGGTGATGTTCGTGACGCGGCCCGACAGCTTCGCACCGACCGGATATTTGGCGGCGGCGCCTTCCCACGGATCGCTTTCCAGCTGCTTCATGCCAAGGCTGATGCGCTGGGTGTCGCGGTTGATGCGGATGATCTGGACGCGGACGGTGTCGCCGATGTTGATCATCTCGTTCGGGTGGTTGATGCGCTTGTAGCTGAGGTCGGTGACGTGCAGCAGGCCGTCGATGCCGCCCAGGTCAACGAACGCACCATAGTCGGTGATGTTCTTGACGACGCCCTCGATGATCTGGCCTTCGGCCAGCGTCTGGATGAGGCCCGAGCGCTGTTCGGCGCGGGTTTCTTCCAGGATGGCGCGGCGCGACACGACGATGTTGCCGCGGCGGCGATCCATCTTCAGGATCTGGAAGGGCTGCGGGATGTCCATCAGCGGGGTGACGTCGCGAACCGGACGAATATCGACCTGGCTGCCGGGCAGGAACGCGACTGCGCCGTCCAGGTCGACGGTGAAGCCGCCCTTGACGCGGCCGAAGATGACGCCTTCCACGCGGGCGTTCTCGGTGAACTCGGCTTCCAGCTTGTCCCAGGCGGCTTCGCGGCGGGCGCGGTCGCGCGACAGCATGGCTTCGCCATGGGCGTTTTCGACGCGGTCGACATAGACTTCGACTTCGTCACCGACCTTCAGGTCGGCCTTCTGGCCCGGCGCGGCGAATTCGCGCAGCGGCACGCGGCCTTCCGACTTCAGGCCGACGTCGATCAGCGCCATGTCGTTTTCGATGCCGGTAACGGTGCCCTTGACGACGCGGCCTTCGAAGCCGCCATCCTCGCCACCGAGAGAATCATTGAGAAGCGCGGCGAAATCGTCGCGCGAGGGGAATGCCGTAGAGGCCATAGGTAAGTCCTTCACTCGTCATTGCTGGCCTACCGGTTGTGTCCGGTGGTCTTTCAGGCCAAAGCGCCCGCAGGGCCGGATACCCATGCGAACATCCGTTCGGCCATGTCGAGTCGACGCCCTGTGGACAAGCGAAAAGGGCGCCTGGGAATCCCCGGCACCCGGCATCGCGTCAGGCCTGTTGCCGACGTTCCAACTGGGCGTCCACCAGTGCAATGGCCTGCTGGACGGCGGCGTCTATAGTCAAATTGCTGGTGTCGAGCAAGTCCGCTCCATCGGCCATGCGCAACGGGGCATGATCGCGGCTCATGTCGCGGGTGTCGCGGGCCTGGATGTCCGCGATCAGGCTGTCCATGTCGGGATGGCCGCCATGGTCGAGCGCGTCCTGATAGCGGCGCTGGGCGCGGACATGGACGCTGGCGGTGACGAAGATCTTGGCGTCGGCATCGGGGGCGATGACGGTGGCGATGTCGCGCCCGTCCAGGATCGCGCCGCCGGGTTGGGTCGCGAAGTCGCGCTGGCGCCTGACAAGGGCCTGGCGGACGCTTTGGTGGATCGATACGCGGGAGGCGAGCGAGCCCACGGCTTCGCTGCGCAGCGCGGGATCTTTCAGCATGGCGTCGTCGAAGTCGCAGGCGGCGAGCGCATCGGCTTCATGGTCCGGGTCGCCGCTGGCCTTGAGCACGGCAAGGCCCACGGCGCGATAGAGCAGGCCGGTATCCAGCACGGGCAGGGCGTAATGCCGGCCCAGCGCCCTGGCGATGGTGCCCTTGCCCGATGCGGCGGGGCCGTCGACGGCGATGATCATGATGCTTTGCCTTTCCGCAGCGCCTTGGCGAGGCCGATCAGGGCGATGAAGGCCCATATGACTTCCAGCGCCATCGACGCGACGTTGAAATGAACCGTCAGCGAGTAGATCAGCAGCACCGCGCCGACCAGGTTCAGCAGGTTGAAGAGGGTGAAGCTCAGCACCTTCGCCATGTTGCTATAGGCATAGGCAATGACCATCAGGCCGCTGCCGATCAGTCCCAGGATATTGGCAAGGTCGAACGTCATGCAAGTGCGCCGAGCGATTGCAGCAAAGCGGTGAAACCCGGGAAGCTGGTCGCGACGGGGCGCATGTCGTCGATGGTGACGCCATTGCTGGACACGAGGCCTGCGACCGCGAAGCTCATGGCGATGCGGTGGTCCAGCTTCGTCGCGACGGGGCCGCCGCCGGGGAGGGGCGCGCCACCGCTGCCCTCTATGACGATGCCGTCCTCCAGTTCCTCGACCTGCACGCCGATGGCGCGCAAGCCTGCCGCCATGGTGGCGATGCGGTCCGATTCCTTGACGCGCAATTCTTCCAGGCCGCGGAAGATGCTGCGCCCTTGCGCCAAGGCGGCGGCGATGAAGGCGACGGGATATTCGTCGATCATCGACGGGGCGCGGGCCGGATCGGGCTCGACGCCCCTCAGCGTCGAGGCCGTGATGACGAGATCGCCCACCGGTTCGCCGCCGACCTCGCGCGGGTTTTCGATGACGATGTCGCCGCCCATCTCGCGCAGCAGATCGACCAGCCCGGCGCGCGTCGCGTTGAGGCCGACATTGGCGATGGTCACGTTCGATCCCGGAACCAGCAGGGCTGCAACCATCGGGAAAGCGGCGGAGGAGGGGTCGCCGGGAACGATGATCGATTGCGGGTGGAGTTCGGCTTCGCCCCTGAGCGTGATGATGCGGGTGCCGTCGGCTTCGACCTCCACGTCGAGGTCCGCGCCGAAGCCCTTGAGCATGCGTTCGCTGTGGTCGCGGGTGGGGATCGGTTCGACCACGCGGGTGATGCCGGGAGTGTTGAGGCCGGCGAGCAGGATGGCCGACTTGACCTGCGCCGATGCCACGGGAAGGCGATAGTCCAGCGGCACGGCCGGGCAGGCGCCGCGCATGGTAAGGGGCAGGCGGCCTCCGGGGCTGGTGGTGAAGCTGGCGCCCATCCGCGACAACGGATCGGTGACGCGGGCCATGGGGCGCTTGCTGAGGGAGGCGTCGCCCACGAAAGTGGCGGTGATGGCGTGGCTTGCGACCAGCCCCATCAGCAGGCGGGTGGAGGTGCCGCTATTGCCCATGTCGAGCGCGCTTTCCGGCTGGAGCAGGCCGCCGACGCCCACCCCATGGATATGCCAGATGCCGTCCGCATCCCTGCGGATGTCCGCGCCCATCGCCCGCATGGCGGCGGCGGTGGCGAGGACGTCCTCACCCTCCAGCAGCCCTTCGACCCGACTCTCGCCCACGGCCAGCGCGGAGAGCATCAGCGAGCGGTGCGAAATGCTCTTGTCGCCCGGCACGGCGATCGAGCCGGAAAGGGCCGGGGCGGCGGTGAAGGTCATGGACATGGGCTGGTCGGAAGAAGCGGTCACGGGTCAATCCGTCTGCAAAACTTGAAAAAATGCGCCCGGCTTTTGACAGCGCGGTTTCGCTATGGCAAGGCGCCGTCTCTTCGCGGGCGACCCTGTCGTGCCGCGTAATTTCTGTTTTGAGCACTCGCAAGAGAAGGACAAGGCCGGACATGGTCAAGGCTGAATGGGGCACGAAGCGTACCTGCCCGAAATGCGCCACGCGCTTCTACGACCTGGGCAAGGATGACCCGGTCACCTGCATCAACTGCGGCACGGCCTGGGAACCGGAACCGGTGCTGAAGTCGAAGCAGCCGCTGCCCTATGAGGAAGCGCCCAAGAAGGTCATCGAAACCGCCGATGGCGAGATCGAGACGGCGGACGACGATCTGGACCTGGATCTGGACGTGGATGATGACGGCGATTCGCCGGACAATGACGTCGATCTGGGCGGTGACGACGATCTGGGCGTCGACGCCGGCGGGGACGATGGCGACGACGACAATTAATTGAATTTTGTGCTTGCCAAGGAGATCACCGCCACCTAATGGCAGCGGCCTCCGAGGCGCCGCCCCAACGGCGCCGACACTGGAAACGGGGCCTTAGCTCAGCTGGGAGAGCGCCTGCATGGCATGCAGGAGGTCAGCGGTTCGATCCCGCTAGGCTCCACCAGTTTTTCGGAAAAAGAAAATGTCCGGGGGACATTTTCCCGAAAAACTCCCGAGCGCAAGCGAGGGGTGTGGCGAGGTTGCAAGTGACCTCGATTAACACTCCAAAGCCACGCAAGGAGTGTTCTATATTTGGCCGATGGCTTGATGCCGGACATGGCCTGATCCATTGGGATGCGGTATGATGCCGCGCAACGATGGGGCCTTAGCTCAGCTGGGAGAGCGCCTGCATGGCATGCAGGAGGTCAGCGGTTCGATCCCGCTAGGCTCCACCAATTTTCCCCTATCATCTGAAGTAGCTCGCCATGGGCCAGCTTCTCGATCCGATCAGGATTGTAGGCTGATGTTTTGCGGCTGATTTCTGCCGCTTTCCGCCGAAGTTCACAGTGTATGCGCGCGTGCGCCCACGCACGCATGCGTGGGACCCCGATGTATCGGACGTTTCAAAGACAGAGCCTGGTAGGCTGGCCGGGGCGGGATAGGACAGGTGGAAAGGGTCGCCTGTGGGGAAATAGGATGCTTTTTGCGTATGTTGTTGCCGTTGGGTTACTATGGCAGATCCTCAGTTGCTCGGTTAAGTCCGAAAGCTGACCGGTGAAAGGAGCGTCCGGAATCGATCATTTCTTGCTGCTCGCACCTCCGTGCAAGCGATCCGAAACCAGACATTGCTGCGGCGTAGGTCAGTGCTTTACATGGTGCGATGAAGCAAGCGGCGCACCTCGATAACCTTACTCTCGCCAAAGACGGGGCACAGCACATTCCCGCCGCTGTATTGCCGCTGCTTCCAGACATATGTGCGGCGTTGCGTGAATTTCCTCATGAGCAGGCAGGCGTTCGTATCCACGGCATCCAAGCCCTCCGGCCTTTTTTGGCTGTGGAAGGCGCAATAGGCGCCGTTGCAGCAGAATTTCTTGGATCGCGATGTCGCCCCGTTCGTGCAATCCTGTTTGACAAAACCGCAGCGACGAACTGGTCGTTGGGATGGCATCAGGACCGCACAATCTGCGTGAAGCGGCGGATCGATGTCGAGGGTTATGGGCCTTGGACGATCAAAGGCGGAATGCAGCATGTCACGCCGCCGTTTGAACTGCTCGCCCGGATGTTGACCCTTCGGGTTCATCTGGACGACGTGCCCGCTCAAAATTCGCCGCTGTTGATTGCTCCAGGCTCTCATGTCCGTGGGCGCATACCGGTCGAACAATATGATGATGTTGTTGCTCAATCCGGCATTTACACCTGCCTCGCCAAGGCTGGCGACGTGTGGGTGTATTCAACTCCCATCCTACATGCCTCGGAGGCGGCGAGCGTCATGGGCCACCGTCGAGTCTGCAGATCGATTATTCGGCAGATGAGCTTGCGGGCGGGCTGGAGTGGCTGGGCGTGTAATGGCGGCGGGCGACCAGAAATTGTCTGTTACCCCGGCGATTGACTTGCTCAAAAGCAGACCTTGCATACCCTTTCAACCGTCGGCATTTAATTGGCAATGCAAACGGTCTCATTTCAAGCCACGCCAGAAGATTTGCTCGGAGCCTATAGGCTCAATTTCCGAGTGACACTCAAGTCAAAACGGGTGATCCGAGCCTATGTAAGTGGGGGCGCAGCGCTTGCCGTGATGGCGATGGCAGCCGCTTGGGAATGGGATATTGCTCCTGTTCCAATTGCCGCTGCAATTGGACTCGGATACTGGATCACGTTGCTTTCGTTGATCTTTTTTTCCGCCTATCTGCGGCTTCCCCGCCAAGTCAGACGCATCTTCGATCAACAAAAGTCCTTGCACGATAATACCACCGTAAAATGGTCGGAAACTGGCATCTCGTTCATTTCATCTCGTGGCCATTCGCAGTTCTCGTGGTCGGATTTCGTTAAAATCGTGAAGGGGCAGGACGCCATCATCCTTCGCCAAAGCGATGCGCTCATGAATTTTATCCCCAGCCGGGCGCTGTCACAGGAGCAATTAGCTTCATTTCCGGTGACGGTGTGAACTACCTGCTGCTCCAATGGCGTCCAATGCTCGGGCCTGCTTTCCTGTTTTGGTTGTCTGAAAGCTGCCAGTCGGCAATCCACCCATCTTTATCATTCCCATATAAAACGGTACCTGCCACCGCTATTTCATCCGGTATCTACGATATTGGACGGCGGTCTTGAGAAAAGGCTCGATTGACGGCTAGGCAGGCTGGACGAAGCTGTCCATCACCCGCTTCCGACCCGCCGTTTCGAAATCGATCTCCAGCTTGTTGCCTTCTATCTCCGCCACCGTGCCGTAGCCGAATTTCTGGTGGAAGACGCGCAGGCCGACGCTCATGTCATCCCGCCCCTTGTTGCCGAGCGAGACCGCCGATGCGCGCGCCTCCACGATCCGGGCGGGTTCGCGGGTGAACTGTCCGCTCTGTTGGGCGCGCTGCCATCCGGGGCCGCGACCGGCGCCGCGCTGGACATTGGCGAAGGGATCGGCCCGCTCCGACCAGTTGGCGCGCCAGAGCGAGGCGCCGCCGGACATGCTGCTTTCCTCCTCCACATGTTCGGGAGGCAATTCCCCGACGAAGCGCGAAGGGATGGAGCTGGTCCACTGGCCATAGATGCGGCGGTTGGCGGCGTGCAGGATGACGCAGGACTTCCTTGCCCGCGTGATCGCGACATAGGCGAGACGGCGTTCTTCCTCCAGGCTGTTGAGGCCGCCTTCGTCGAGCGCGCGCTGGGAGGGGAAGATGCCTTCTTCCCACCCCGCGAGGAAGACCGTGTCGAACTCCAGCCCTTTGGCGGCGTGGATGGTCATGATCGTGACCTTGCGCTCGTCCTGTTGCGCCTCATTGTCCATGACGAGGCTTACATGCTCCAGGAATGCGCCCAGCGTCTCATATTCCTCCATGGCGCGGGTCAGTTCGTTGAGGTTCTCCAGCCTTCCCGCGCTTTCGGTGGTGCGTTCGGCCTGGAGCATGGCGGTGTAGCCGCTTTCGTCCAATATCTGTCGGGCCAGTTCGGCATGAGGAAGTTGCACCGCGCGGTCCCGCCAGCGGGCGAGATCGCCGATGAAGGCGCCAAGGCTGCGGCGGGCCTGCGGCGTCATCTCGTCCGTGTCGAGGATTCGCGCGGCGGCGAGGGCAAGCGGAACGCCTTCCGCCCGGGCAAGCCGATGCAGCTTTTCCACGGCCTTGTCGCCCAGGCCGCGCTTGGGGACGTTGACGATCCGTTCGAACGCCAGGTCATCGGCCGGCTGATTGACCAGGCGAAGATAGGCGAGCGCGTCCCGGATCTCGGCGCGTTCATAGAAGCGGAAGCCGCCCACGATGCGATAGGGCAGGCCGATCTGGATGAAGCGGTCTTCGAACTCGCGCGTCTGGTGCTGGGCCCGGACGAGGATGGCGACCCCCTCCAGCGATTGGCCGCTGCGTTCGATCGATTCGATCTCGTCGCCCACGCGCCGCGCTTCCTCCGGCCCGTCCCAGACGCCGATGATGCGGACCTTCTCGCCCACGTCGATGTCGGTCCAGAGCGTCTTGCCCAGGCGATTGCCATTTTCCGCGATCACTCCTGACGCAGCGCCCAATATATGGGGGGTCGAGCGATAATTCTGTTCCAGCCGCACGATCTTCGCGCCGGGGAAATCCTTTTCGAACCGCAGGATATTGGCGACTTCCGCCCCCCGCCATGAGTAGATCGACTGGTCGTCGTCTCCCACGCAGCAGATGTTCTTGCGCTGCTGGGCGAGCAGGCGCAGCCACAGATACTGGCTGCTGTTGGTGTCCTGATATTCGTCCACCATGATATAGCGGAAGCGCTGCTGATAGCTTTCCAGCACGTCGCGATGGCGTTTCAGGATCGTCAGAACATGCAGCAGCAAGTCCCCGAAATCGCAGGCATTCACATCCCGAAGACGCGCCTGATAGGCGGCGTAGAGTTTCTGCCCCTTTCCGTTGGCATAGCCCTCGCTCTCGCCGGCGCCGATTTCCTCCGGCGTCAGCCCCTTGTTCTTCCATTGGTCGATGAGGCCGGCGAGCTGGCGTGCGGGCCAGCGCTTCTCGTCGATTCCCTCCGCCTGGATGAGCTGCTTCATCAGGCGAAGCTGATCATCCGTGTCGAGGATGGTGAAATTGGATTGCAGCCCCACCAGTTCGGCATGGCGGCGCAGCATCTTCGCGGCGATGGCGTGGAAGGTGCCCAGCCAGGGCATGCCTTCGACGGCGGGGCCGATCATCCGGCCGACGCGCTCCCGCATTTCGCGCGCCGCCTTGTTGGTGAAGGTGACTGCGAGGATTTCCGAAGGATAGGCCCGACGGGTGGCGATCAGATGGGCGAGGCGAGCGGTGAGCGCCGCCGTCTTGCCCGTGCCGGCGCCTGCAAGCACCAGCACCGGCCCCTCGGTCGTGAGCACGGCCTCCCGCTGGGGTTCGTTCAGCCCGTGGAGATAGGCGGGATCGTCGGGGGAGGGGGCGGGCAGAGTCATGC
>NZ_JAINEZ010000121.1:0-12325 GCF_019873065.1 Sphingobium sp. PNB | reverse complement strand
ATGCCGGTCGTCCGCGCAATACAGCCAGCCGCAGCAAATGCCCAGAGCGGGCCCGAAACCGAGCGTCGTGAATAAGAGAGGCTAGAGCTTCGATCCGATCGAATCGGATCGCCGCTCCGAAGTTTTTTGTTTACCGCGATTTCTTAACCGGCGATCCAGTCGGATCACCTGCAAATCGCTCTGAGGAAGCACGATGAGCCTCGACGGCACCTATGACGATGGCAATGTCTTTGCCCTGATCCTGGCTGGGAAGATTCCTTCGACCAGGCTTTATGAGGACGAGCATACATATGCCTTCCTCGACATCCAGCCGCAGTCCAAGGGGCACAGCCTGGTCATTTCCAAATGGTCGAAGGCGCGGAACATATTGGACATCGAGGACGAGGCGCTGGCGCAGGTGATGGCGACGGTGAAGAAGGTCGCCAACGCCACCCGCAGGGCGCTGGACCCCGACGGCATCCATGTCGCGCAGTTCAACGGCGCGCCTGCCGGGCAGACCGTGTTCCACCTGCATTTTCACATCGTGCCGCGCTGGGAAGGCCAGACGCGCGGCTTCGTCGCCCATGCGCAGGGCGACTTTGCCGATCCGGCGGAACTGCAGAAGCTGGCCGAAGAGATTCGCGCCCAGTTCTGATGCGCCAGACCTTCGTGAAAGCGCCCTGAGGTGGCGCTCAAGCCCTTCAAGGCCCCCGGCGCGCGGCTGGCGCTTCGCGCCAAGCGGGAAAGCCGGCGCTTCGCCGGCGGCAGCCGGCCGGCGGAGATCGTCCTGGACATTTCCCGGCTGCTGTCCCGCAGTTTCCATGCCGCGCCGACCGGGATCGACCGAGTCGAGTTCACCTATGCCCGCGAATTGCTGGAGCGGATGCCGGACCGGCTGGCCTTCGCCGCCGTTCATCCGGCGGGCGGCTATTATGGGCGGCTGAAGGATGCGGCGGTGCGCCAGTTCCTGGCCTTCACCGCGGCGCGCTGGCGCAACACGGAGCAGGTGGACGAGCGCGAGAGCAAGGCGGCGGTGATCCGCCACCTGATCGCGCTGCGCCCGCGCCCGGTGCCGGTGGCGCATGGGCCGCGCATCTATCTGCAGGTGTCGCCCCATCATCTGGACGACGCCGATCAGGTCGGCGCGATCCTGCGGGCGGAGGGCGCGCGCTTCGTGACGCTGGTGCATGACGTCATTCCGCTGACCCATCCCGAATTCGCCCGGCCGCAGGGCGCGGAGGAGCATCTGAAGCGGGTGCGCACGATCGACCGCTATGCCGACGGTATCATCGGCAACAGCCAGGCGACGATCGATGCGCTGGCGCCGCGCCTGACGCGCGGCCTGGAGGGGCGGGTGATCCGCGTCGCCCATTTCGGCGCGGACGCGCCGGACATGGTGGTGGAGGGCAGCCATGAAGTGCCGGATCGGCCCTATTTCGTCTATATTTCGACCATCGAGCCGCGGAAGAACCATCTTCTGCTGCTCAACATCTGGCGGCGGCTGGTGGAGAGATGGGGCGACAAGGCGCCGGTGCTGGTGCTGATCGGGCGGCGCGGCTGGGAAAATGAAAATGTCGTCGACATGCTGGAGCGGGCGGAAATCCTGCGCGGCCATGTGATCGAGGCGGGCAGCGTGCCGGACAATGAGATGAACGCGCTGGTCGCCGGGGCGCGGGCGATGCTGATGCCCTCCTTCGAGGAAGGCTATGGCATGCCGGTGATCGAAACGCTGTCGGCGGGCGTGCCGGTGATCTGCAGCGACATCGTCGCGCATCGGGAGGTGGGCGGCGAGGCGCCGGATTATCTCGACCCGCTGGACGGCCTCGGCTGGCTGAGGGCCATAGAGGCGTACAGCAAGGCCGATGCGCCCGAACGGGCGGCGCAGATCGCGCGGATCGCGGCGTGGCGGGCGCCGACATGGGGGGATTATTTCGACATCGTCGCCGGCATGCTGGACGAAATGACGGTTCGCGCTTCCGCTTGACGTCCCTGTGCCGGGCGATCACAGAAGCTGTTGTATGGATTGCGTTTTCGAATGGCTGAAGCGTCGCTCCATTCGCGCTGATCTATCTGTGGCTGGGGGCGGCTTTTCAACGTGAACGCGACTCCGTTTCTGCGCTCGCCCCCCTTTCCGGGCGTTGACCCCGCGACGGCGGCGATCAGTCGCATGCGGCGCGATGGCGAAGCGGCTGCGCCTGTTTCCGACGCCTTGCTGGACGCCGTAGCCGAGGCGCGGGTCGGCGGCACATTCTGGGGCCATCGGCCCGTCGGCATCAGGCGGGTCGCGCGGGTCGGCGTGGCCGTCCCGCAGGCCATGATGGACGGCCTTGCGCGGCAGGAAATCGGCATGGTGGGGAAGGCGGGGCGGGGCGCGGACTCCGGCCCCGGTCATGTCCTGCCGGAACCGACCGACCTCTGGGCGCTGATCGCGGGCGCGGCCTCCGTTCATGCCGGGGCGGGCGACGAACTGGCGATCATCGCCGGGCTGCTGCATGTGCCGGTCTTCGGCGCGGACGGCGCGGCCATCGAGCCGGCGGTCCTGCGTGACAGCGCCCGTGCCGCGCTGACGGCGGCGACCTATCGCGACTGTTTCAGCGGCGAGGACGCCGATGCCGTGCAGGCCGTGGCGCAACTGACCGACTGGCGGCGGCATCTGGACGGCAATCATGGCATCGCGGCGGCGAGCGGCATGGCCTTGTGGAAGCGGGAGGCGATCCGGCGGTTCCTGTGGGACGGCGTCGCGTCGCCGCCCTTCCTGCCGGAGCGCAGGGGCCTGCGGCGGGCCGCCCGGCGGGGAGGCGCGCTTGCGGTCTGGCCGTCGCGCGTGACGCCCGGCGCCATGGAGGATGCGCGCCGGCAGGGCGTGACCATCGCCCGGGTGGAGGACGGCTTCCTGCGGTCGAAGGGGCTGGGCGCGGCGCTGCATCCGCCCGGATCGGTGGTCATCGACCGGACGGGCATCTATTATGACGCGCGCTCCGCCAGCGACATGGAGCTGCTGCTGGCGACCTGCGTCTTCACGCCCGCGCTGGAACAGCGGGCGGCGCGGCTGCTGACGCAGATCCGGGCTTCCGGCGTCACCAAATATGGCAAGGGCGGGGGGCGGATGATCGGCCTGCCCCAGGGTCGCCGCACAGTGCTGGCGGTCGGGCAGGTCGAGGACGATCTGTCGGTCGAATATGGCGGCGCGGGGGTGGCGGGCAATCTCGACCTGCTAAAGCGGGTGCGCGCGGCCGAGCCCGACGCCCATATCGTCTATCGCCCGCATCCCGATGTGCAGGCGGGTCTGCGCAAGGGGCATCTGAGCGATGCGGCGGTGCTGGAGCAGGCCGACGCCATCGATACCGGGTCGCCGCTGATGGAGCTGGTGCAGGCGGTGGACGAGGTTCATGTCCTCTCCTCCCTCACCGGGTTCGAGGCGCTGATGCGCGGGCGGCCGGTGACGGTCCATGGCATGCCCTTCTATGCCGGCTGGGGGCTGACCCGCGATCTGGCGGCGCCCAACGGACGGCGCGGGCGTCAACTCACCCTGGACCAGCTTGTGGCCGGGGCCTTGATTCTCTATCCACGCTATCTGGACCCGGTGACGCGCTTGCCATGCGGACCTGAAATCATGGTCGAGCGTTTGGCAAGCGGGGCGCCGGCCCCGGTTTCATGGTTGATCCGGCTGCGGACTTTACAGGGGAAGTTGCAGAGATTTATGACTTTGTCCGCCGAGTATTTCCATGGTTGATGCCAAGGCCAGAACCTTCCTGTTCCTCCAGGGGCCGCATGGGCCCTTTTTCGCCATGCTGGCGGAGGCGCTGAGGGCGCGGGGGCACCGGGCGCTGCGCATCAACATCAATGGCGGCGACAAGGTCGACTGGCCGGGGGAGGGGGCGACCGATTATCGCGGGACGTTCCGCAACTGGCCGATCTTCTTCGACGACCATATCGTCCATCATGGCGTGACGGACCTGATCCTCTATGGCGATTGCCGCCCCTATCATGCCTCCGCCCACAAGATGGCGCGGCTGCGCAACCTGCGCGTCCATGTGGTGGAGGAGGGGTATATCCGCCCCGATTTCCTGACGCTTCAGGAAGATGGCGTGAACGGCAATTCGACCCTGCCGCTCGACCCCGAATGGTATCTGGAGCAGGCGAGGGCGCTGCCGCCCGAGGAGAATGGGCGGCAGCCGCAAATCCCCTC
Source organism: Sphingobium sp. PNB (assembly GCF_019873065.1). Classification (NCBI taxonomy): domain Bacteria; kingdom Pseudomonadati; phylum Pseudomonadota; class Alphaproteobacteria; order Sphingomonadales; family Sphingobiaceae; genus Sphingobium; species Sphingobium sp. PNB. Next base: position 8,157 of record NZ_JAINEZ010000121.1, on the reverse strand, counting down.
CACCTTCCGGCAGCGCGCCTTCAACACCGGGCGCAACGGCATGGCGTCGGCGCTGATGCGGCCCGCCTTTCCCTTCTATCGCACGCACCGGCCCAACAGCTTCCTGTGGGAGACGGCGGGCTGGTTCAAGAAGCTGAACCTGCGCAAGGCGGAGCGCCGCAGGTCGCGCGAGCAATGGGGGGCGGTGTGCGACCGGCCCTATTTCACTTTGCCGCTCCAGCTCGATTCCGACTATCAGATCCGCGTCCATTCGCCCTTCGGCACGATGCGCGCGGCCTTGCGCTTCGTCATCAAGAGCTTCGCCGCCCATGCGCCCGCCAACACCGCCCTGGTGGTGAAGCGCCATCCGCTCGATCCGGGACTGGTCGCCTGGGGACGGCTGACGCGGCGGCTGGCGGCGCAATATGGCGTCGGGGACAGGGTCTTCTACCTGGCGGACTGGGACATTGCCGAAGTGGTCGACAGGTCGCTGGGCGTGGTGACGGTCAACAGCACGGTGGGCACGCTGGCGCTTAACGCCGGCAAGCCGGTGGTCGTGCTGGGCCATGCGGTCTACAAGGTGCCGGGCGTGGTGCACAGGCGTTCGCTCGACGAATTCTGGTCCGCGCCGGGGGCGCCCGACATGGCGCTCTATTCCGCTTTCCGCCGGGTGCTGATCGACCGTTGCCTGATCAGGGGCGGCCTGCTGAGCGAGGAAGGGCTGCGGATGCTGGTGGACAATGCCGTGGAGCGGCTGACCCGTCCCGCCCCTTCGCGGGCCGAGCCGCGGCTGGTGCATGACCGCCAGCCTGCCCGGGCGGCCTTGCGATAGGGGCGCGTGCCGCAGCAGGACGATCCGCCCGGCCCGCTGGTGCCGTTGGCCGCTGGCGCGAGTTCGCGCGTCTGCCGCGTGGGCGAGGGGCGCGTGGCCAAGATATTCCACGCCGCCGTGTCGGAGGAGATGATCGCCCGCGAGGTTGATGCGGCGACGCTGGCGGCGGAGGCGGGCCTGCCGGTCGCCCGGCCCCTGCGACGGCTGGACATGGCGGAGGGGCGGGCGATCCTCTATCCCGAAGTGACCGGGCCGACGCTGATGCGGCGCATGCGGCTGCGGCCTTTGCAATCGGGGTCGTGCCTGCGCGACATGGCGGCGCTGCATCGGCGGATTCACGGGGAGGCGGCACCGGGCCTGCGCTCCCTGCGGCAGGTGTTGCGCACGGACATCCTTTACGGCCCGGCGGATCGCGGCTTGCAGGAGGGGGCGGCGGCGCTGCTGGACGGACTGCCGGACGGCGACCGGCTGCTGCACGGCGATTTCCACATCGGCAATATCCTGCTGTCGCCTTCGGGCATGGTGGCGATCGACTGGTCGAAGGCGGCGCGTGGCGACTTCGTGCCCGACCTGTTGCGGACGGAGATGCTGCTGCGCTTTGGCGAGGGGCCGCAGGATCGGTTGACCAACATGGCGCGGGATTGGGCGGCGCGCCATTATGTCGCCAGCTACAGGCGGCTCGCCCCGGCGCTGGAGCATGGCGCGGAATGGCGGGCCGTCGTTGCGCTGGCCTGGTTGCGGGCGCGGGCGCCGGTCAGGCAGGCGGCCTTCCTGGCCTATTTGAACCGGGCCCTGGCTGGGGCGGGCCTGCCCCCCTACAGCGCGATGACCTGATCGGCCAGCCGTTCGACCTCCGCCCGGTCGTGGCTGACATAGAGCATCGGCATGGCGAGATCGCGCTTCATCCGTTCTATCACGGTCAGGATTTCCTCGCGCCGGGCGGGGTCGAGCGAGGACAGCGGCTCGTCCAGCAGCAGGAATCGGGGGCCGGACAGCAGCGCCCGTCCGATCGCGACGCGCTGCGCTTCGCCGCCGGACAGGGTGGCGGGCCAGCGGTCGAGCAGATGGCCGATGCCCAGAAAGTCCATGACCGCGTCGAATGGCAGCGGCGCGTCGCCATGGCGGCCGTAGAGCAGATTGGCGCGCACGCGCATCTGCGGGAACAGCCGCCCGTCCTGGAAGACATAGCCGGCGCGCCGCCGGGCGGCGGGAATGTCGATGCCCGCGCCGCTGTCGAACAGCGTCTCGCCGGCCACGGCGATCCGGCCGCTGTCGGGCGTCAATATGCCGGCGACCATGTTGAGGATGCTGGTCTTGCCCGCGCCGGAGGGGCCGAAAAGGGCGACGAGGCCGGCGCCTGCCTGCGCCCGCAGGTGGATGAGGCGGTCGCCGATGCGATGGTCGACGGCGATGTCAAAGGACATGGTTGGTCCTTCCGCCGCTCGCCCGGCGGGCCAATGCCTCCGATGCGACCAGCGCGGCCAGCGACAGCATGATCGAGATGATGGCGAGCCGGGTCACCGCCGATTCGGCGCCCGGCATCTGGAGCGCGGAATAGATGGCGATGGGCAGGGTGCGGGTTTCGCCCGGAACGTCGGAAACGAAGGTGATGGTCGCGCCGAACTCCCCGATGGAGCGGGCGAAGCCGAGCACCAGTCCCGCCACTATGCCCGGCAGCGACAGCGGCAGCGAAATGGTGAGGAAGACGCGCCACCGGCCCGCGCCCAGCGTCTGCGCGGCCTGTTCCAGCCGGTGGTCGATGCCCTCGATCGACAGCCGCATCGCGCGCACCATCAGGGGCATCGCCATGATCGCGGAGGCAAGCGCCGCGCCGGTCCAGCGGAACATGAAGCTGACGCCCAGCATCTGTTCGAACAGCCTGCCGAGTGGGCCGTTCGCGCCGAAGAGGAGCAGAAGCAGCCATCCGGTGACGACCGGCGGCACCACCAGCGGCAGGTGGATCAGCGCATCCACGAGCAGCTTGCCGGGGAAGCGCGAGCGGGCGAGCAGCCAGGCGAAGGTGAAGGCGACCGGCAGCATCAGCCCGACCGCCACCAGGCTGACCCGGAGCGACAGCGCGACGATGCCCCATTCATCGGCAGAGAGGATCATGCCGCCCTCTTTCGGTCAGGATAGGGGAAAACACCAGCCCCCTGTCATGTCCCGCTCATCGGCATTGCATCGGTCGAGGCCAGAGGGCAAAGCCGGACAGCCCTTCAAACTGGAGCATGTGCATGAAAGACCTGATCGCCTTCGACCTCGACGGAACACTGGCGGAGAGCAAGCAGCCGCTGGGCGAGGCGATGGGCGACGCCCTGGCCCGGCTGTTGCAAGTGGCGCATGTCGCGGTGATCTCCGGCGGGGACTGGCCGCAATTCGACAAGCAGGTGGCGAGCCGCCTGCCGGAACGGGCCGACCGTTCGCGCCTGTGGCTGATGCCGACGACGGGGACAAAGCTCTACACCCATCGCGACGGGCAGTGGACGCCGGTCTATGCCGAACTGTTCGAGGAGGCGCAGAAGCAGGCGATCCTGGCGGCGTTCGACGCTTCGCTGGAGGCGACGGGCTTCGTGCCGGAAGAGGTGTGGGGCGAGCGGATCGAGGATCGCGGCAGCCAGATCACCTTTTCCGCGCTGGGCCAGCAGGCGCCGATCCATGCCAAGGATGTGTGGGACCCCGACTTCGCCAAGCGCAAGGTGATCCAGGCGGACCTGCGCCAGCGCCTGCCGGGACTGTCGATCAACATGGGCGGGGCGACCTCCATCGACATCACGCGGGAGGGGGTGGACAAGGCCTATGGCCTGAAGAAGCTGCGCGACGCGAGCGGGATCGCGCTGGAGGCGATGATGTTCATCGGCGATGCGATCTTCCCCGGCGGCAACGACTATCCGGCCAAGCAACTGGGCTTGGACACGGTGCGGGTGCGCGATCCGCAGGAGACGCTGGCGGTGATCGACGCGATCGTGGCCTGTCAGAGGTGACTTTCCCCTTCCTGCGGGAGGGGAGGAACAGGGTCACGGGCGGCTGAAGCCGTAGCGGGCGAGGATGTTCTGGCCGGCCCGCGACAGCAGGAAACGACGAAAGCCTTCCGCGTCCGGGTTCCGGCTCGCGCGCAGGCGGGCGAGGGGATAGCGGATCGGCGCATGGCTTCCCGCCGGGAAGGCGCCGACCACGAGGACAGCCTTCGATGCGCGGGCGTCGGTCGCATAGACGATGCCCAGCCGCGCCTCGCCCCGTTCCACCAGGGTCAGGGCGGATCGCACATTGTCGCCCAGCGCCAGCCGGTTGGCGACGCCGGGCCAGACGCCCAGCGCGCCCAGCGCCGCCTTGCCATATTTGCCCGCGGGCACGCTGTCCGGATTGGCCATGGCGAGCCGGGAGTCGCCCAGCGCCCTGGCGATCGGCATGCCGCGTGCGATGCGGAGCTTCAGCGGCGCGCGCGCCGGGGCGATCAGCACCAGCCGGTTGCCCGCCATGTCGGCCCTGCTGCCCCGCTGCACCAAGCCCGCCCTTTCGACATCGTCCATCCAGTCTTCGTCGGCCGACACGAACAGGTCTGCCGGGGCGCCGCCCCTGATCTGCCGGGCGAGCGCGGAGGAAGCGGCGAAGGACAGGACCGGCCGCGCATGGCGCTGCGCCGCCCAGGCATCGGCGGCGGCGCCCATCGCCTCCTGCATGCTGGCGGCGGCGAGCACCAGCGGGCCGCGCTGCTGCGCCATGGCTGGAACCGGCACCATATGGAGGAACAGGGCGATGGACGCTAGCGCGCGGAGAATCGGTTTCGGCATGACCCTTCTCCTGCCAGTTGCGCACCCTTTTGTCTTCGTCCTGCATCGGTTAAGCGGGAGCGTATGACCATGTTCCCGACCCCGCCGGTCCCGGCCTGATCGCACCGTGGCGGTCGTTCGTTCGCTTTGCGGTCAATGCGGCGTGGGATGCGGCATCCGCGCCGTCACCGGCGAGGGGCGCGAGGCGTCGATCGAGGGCGATCCCGTGCATCCTGCCAATGGCGGCCTGCTCTGCACCCGCAGCGAAGCGCTGAAGGACATGTTCGCGCTGGAGGGGCGGCTGTTGCGGCCGGTGTTGGATGGCCGCGCCGTCGGCTGGGACCGCGCCATCGACCAGGCTGCGCGCCGCCTGTCCGCCGTCATCGCCCGTCACGGTCCGGGCAGCGTGGCGATGCATGTGCCGGGTGGCCTGCTGACCGAAGACTATTATGTCGCCAACAAGCTGATGAAGGGGTTCATCGGCTCCGCGCATGTCGAGGCGCCCTGCAGCGAGGCGGGCGGCATGGCGGCGGCGCAGCGCGCGGCCTTTGGCGAGGATGTGATGCCCGCCGCCTATGAGGATCTGGCGCAGGCGGACATGCTGTTGCTGGTGGGCATGCCGACGGCCCGCCGCCATCCGGTGCTGCACGAGAGGATGGCCGAGGCGCGGGCGGAGCAGGGCGCGCGCCTGATCCTGATCGCGCATGCGGGCGACGGGCCGGAGGTCGAGGCGGATGAGCGCCTGACCGTCGCGCCGGGCAGCGAGGCGGCGCTGTTGAGCGGCCTGCTGCTGCATTGCCATGACAATGGCTTGCTGGACCGGGAATTTCTGGAACGGAGGCTGTCGGTGCCGGCCGGTTTCTGGGCGGGATTGAGCCGGGGGCATGACCTTTGGTCGGTGGCGCGCGCCTGCGGCCTGGCGCCGGGCGAGGTGCGTGCCTTCTACGAGCAGGTCGCGGCGGCGCCCCGGCTGGTGACGCTGTTCAGCCCGCATGGGCAGGGCGAGGAAGCGCATCGCCTGTCGGCCGCCATCCTCAATTTCCATCTGGCGGCCGGACGCATCGGCAAGGCGGGCGCCGCGCCCTTCGCCGTCACGGACGCCGCCAACGGCATGGGCGTGCGGGAAGTCGGCTGCCGGGCCGGGGAACTGGCCGCGCACCGGGATTTTTCGGAGGATGCCCTGGCGCAGGTCGGCCGTTTCTGGGGCGCGACGAGGCTGGCTGACCGGCCGGGGCTGGCCGGCGAGGCGCTGGCCCGGGCGATAGAGGCGGGGCGCATCAAGGCGCTGCTGATGCCCGGCGGCCTGCCTTCGGCGTCCCATCCGATCCGGGGCTTGCTGGAGCAGGTGCCGCTGGTCCTGTTGATGACGCCGTGGAGCGAGCCGGAAATGGACGCGCTGCGCATGGTCGCCTTGCCGTCCCCGCTATGGATCGAGAAGGATGGGACGCTGACCGGCGCCGACCGGCTGATCAGCCGCCAGCGCTGGTTGTTCCCGCTGCCCGGAGAGACCAAGCCCGACTGGTGGATACTCACCCGGATCGCGCAGGCCATGGGTTGGCGCGACGCCTTCCATTATGAGCGCCCCGCGGAAATCTATCGCGAGCATGTGCGGCTGACCGCCTATCGCAACGAGGGCAGGCGGTTGCTCAATCTCAAGCGGCATGCGCCGATTTCCAACCCGGCTTATGATGAGCTGACGCCGTGGCGCTGGGGGGAGGTGCCGTTCGACGAGGGGCTTTTCCCGACGGCGGATGGCAAGGCGCGGTTGATCCCCTTTTGGGATCAGGCCGCCTTTCGGGCCCGTTGACCGGCAAGGTGGCGGACTTCGGCTTCGGGGTGTGGGTGCGTCCGGAGCGGCAGGATTTGGCCAGTTCGAGCCGTCCCCACCAATCGGTCCGGCGATCCCGGGATCTGTCCCAGGCCTTTTGTTTTACTGCGTTTTCGGGTCGGCGGATGATTCCATCTGCCTGGAAAACGCTTTAGGCCGGCTGAGCTGCGATGGCGCGGAGATGCTCCAGCAGCGCGTCCCCATTGGCGGCCCAGGTGAAGCGTAGCGCCGCTTCGCGGACGGCCTCCCGTTCGGGCGGGTTCACCAATATATCGCTGATGGCGGCGGCCAGCGCTTCGGGTTCGCGGGCGACGATCCGGCCCGCCTCCGGCCGGTCGAGCAGTTCGCGTGCTCCGCCGACATCGCTGATCACGACCGGCGTGCCGCAGGCCAGCGCCTCCACCCAGGCATTGGCCAGACCCTCGGACGAGGAGGGGAGCGCCATGACGTCGGCGGCGGCATAGATGCGCGGCAGGCGATCGTGCGGCACCGAGCCCAGGAAGCCGATGCGCCGGTCGACGCCCAGTTCCTCGGCCTGTTTTTCCAGGGCGCGGCGATATTGCCCCTGTCCGGCGAACAGCAGCGTGACGCCGGGCAGTTGCGGCAGCGCCTGGACCAGCAGTTCCTGCCCCTTGCGCGGGATGAGCGCGCCGACGCACAGCACCACCGGGCCTTCGAAACCCAGGCTTTCCTTCGCGGCGGCGCGGTCGCTTATTTCGAAACGGTCGAGGTCGACGCCGGTATAATGGACGCGGATCTTGTCCCCGTCGATGCCCATGCGCGCCATCGACCGGCGCATCGCGTCCGACACGGCAAGCAGGCCGGCGGCATCGTCGGCGGCGCGCTTCACCATCTTCCGCGTGCCCTTGCGCGTGCCCCAATAATGGATGTCGGCGCCGCGCGCCTTCACCGAATAGGGAATGCCGAGCGCGCGGGAAAGGCGCTGCGCCACCGGGCCGTCGGGGAAGAAGAAGCTGGCGTCGATGACGTCGAAAGGCTGCTGCACATGGAGGCGCCTGACCAGCGGCAGGATGGCGCGGGTCATGCTGTGGACGTTGAAGCGGCCGCCGAATTTGGGAATGATGGGGAAGACCGGGCGGTGGACGGTCAGGTCCTTCCACCGTTCCTTGGCGGGCAGGGCGCGCAGGGCGGCGTAGCGCCTGGCGCTGGACAGCGGCCAGGGCGGAATGCCGAGCGGCGCGACCACCGTGACCCTGACGCCGTCCCGGCTGGCCAGCTCGCGCGCCTGCCGTTCCACGAAGACGCCGAAATTGGGGCGGCTCATGTCCGGGAACAGGGTCGAGAGCATCAGGACGTTCAGCGTCATCGCATCCAACTATCTCTTGTTCCCGCATTGCCCCGGGCGTCCGGCGATGCCGTCCGACGGGACAATGCTGGGGCGGGTCTCTTTCCGGCAGACATGGTCAGGACAGGGTTAAGGATGAAAGCGCCTTTGTCTACAGCCGTCTGACCAGTTGGACCGCCACGGCGCCCCAGGGTGGGTCACTTATCACCTGCTGGCGCGTGCCGCTGCCCAGGGGGAGGATGTGCAGCCGGTCGTCCTCGCGCCCGATCAGCCGCCCGAACAGGAAGCGCCCGGCGTGGCGCGGCAAGAGCAGGTCGCGGTTGAGCACGCTGGAAAACTCCTCCGGCATGATGCGGCGGCACCATATCTCGTCACCGCTGCGGTAATCGCCGATGCTGCCCGATACCTGCACCCCCACCATCGCGTCCGCGGGGGCCGGCGGGGC
>NZ_JAINEZ010000120.1:0-12808 GCF_019873065.1 Sphingobium sp. PNB | reverse complement strand
ACGCCCTCCGCCCTTCACCGACACCCCAACAACCGATTCTCATCTTGATTGTCGCTACGCTCGCATCCTGTCAGTCGCCGCGCAGCGTTGGCTGCCGAAAAGTTTTGAGGGACTAGGCGCCCCAACCTTCTATTTCTACCCACCCCTTGCCTATTGGGTGTCGGGCGGACTCCACGCACTGGGCCTTACGGTTTCCCAGGCCATAAATGGTGCTGGACTGCTGCTGTTGATCGCCTCGGGCCTTACCATGCATGCCTGGCTATCGGCGCGGGGCACCTACCCGCTCCTAGGCGCCATTCTCTACATGCTCGCACCCTATCATCTCTATAACTTCCATGTGCGAGGAGCGCTGGCGGAATTTGCCGCCCTCGTCTGGCTACCGCTGATCGCGCTCGGGATAGAACGGCTACCGCATCGGCGCGGACTTCTCCTGCTAGCGCTGTCCTATGGCGGCCTTATCATCACCCATTTGCCGCTGGCGGTGCTGACCGGGGTTTTCCTGATCGGGCCACTGATGCTCCGGCGCATCTGGCTGGAACCGAGGGCATTTATACCCGGTGCTCTGGCAGGCGTGATCGCTTTGGGGCTGTCCGCCTTCTTTCTGCTGCCGGCGGCAACGCTTCAGGACCATATCTCCACCGTCTTACTTTGGGGACCGGGTTATCAAGCGACGGATTGGTCGATCAACAACACGAACTTCACCATGTTTACAGGCCCAGCATTGGCGCTCGTTATCCTCGCATGGCCGGCACGATCCTTCTGGACAGTGCTGACGATTATCGGTGCGCTAGCAGCTGTGCGTCTCATGCCTTTTGTGTGGGACATTCCACTGCTCAACAAAACGCAATTTCCCTGGCGCATGATGGGTATCGTCGAATTTACCGCCATCACGGCACTGTTGTCCTGTCGATTGCACCGCATCCGAATGGAACTTGCAGCAGGCGCGGCTCTTCTCGTTTTTGCCTATGCTCTCATGTTCTCGAGGACGCTGGACGCACTCAACTATCCGGTGGATTATGCTCTCATCGACCGGATCAAACCGGACGCACCGGAATATCTTCCGAAAGGTTTCGATATTTCGCTGGTAGAGAAAGAATATCGCTGGACGGACGTGCGGAAATTTCGGGCGCTACCGCGTGGGAACGAAATTCGGGTCAGGGCAGCCGGGCACATCACAATTCATAAGGCGGATTTTCCGATCTGGCGCGTGACGCGAGACGGGTCGCCCGTCCCACACAAAGGCCCCCTGATCAGCTTTGACGCCCAGCCTGGCATCTACCGCATCGAGCGGTTGACGATCTGGCAGGAGAAGGCCGGACTGGCGATCAGCATAATGACGGCGCTTCTGCTTTTGTTTACGCAAGCGTCCAAACGCGGAGCAATGCCATTTGCTGAACTCCGAAATGCGTTAACTTGTGAGAGGAAGAATCTACGGCGAATGGCAGACAGCTAAGGTTTTTCGCCGGAGCGATTTAGCTCTGAAACTTACGAAATTGTCGGATGGGCTGGAGAAAGGGCAGTAGCAGAAGGCGCTTCCATAAATTTTTGAAACTTACCTATCCGGAAGTACCTGGAATTTTATGGGCGCGCTCGCAGGTCAGGTTGGACAATGACCCTCGCTGGACGAATCTTTAGCGGGAGCTAACTGGCTAACCTGCTGGGTGTCGGCGATTCTCGCCGCTGTTCTTCCAACAGGGCGCTGAAGGACGGTTTGCTGGTCCGCCTACGCTCTCGTCGAGGTTCCTGCCGGCATGCTTTTGATAGCCCTTCGTCGACACTGCCTGGTGCGGCCTGAGGCGTAGACCCTCGCCGCTTATGATGCGACCAAGATGACCGCCAGCATCCTGGAATAGTATGAGAAAGAAAGTGGCTTAAACCGCGCAAGCATTTTCCAGCTATGGACCAGGGTAGAAACAGATACGGACATCGACTATCTGAGGAGTCTAAGGCAGTCATCCAAGATGATGCAAAATCTGAAGGAAATTCAACTGTGGACGAATTGTGCAAATTTTGGGCACGCATGCCAGACTCAATTCCTACTGATTTGATTTCGAACGAAAAACTTTATGCGAACCTTTGCCTTGACATCGCAGGCATCGCAAGTTCAATCCTTGCCACGCCCATCACCGCTCAGCTGGCGCGGTAGAAAGCGAATAGGGCCGGGTTCCCGCTCCCCTCCCCCATTCCCGGTTCGGCTTTGCCTGCATGGTGAAGCGCAACGTCCCGCCCTTGCGGATCTCCCCGTCCGCGATCCAGCTTCGCCGCAGCGGCCGTCCGTTTAGTTCGACCGCACCCACATAAACATTGGCGGCGGACAGATTTTCCGCCTCCACCGTGAAGCGCTTGCCGTTGGGAAGCGTCAGTACCGCGCGGCGGACGAAGGGGCGACCGATGACATATTGGTTCGATCCCGGCGTCACGGGATAGAAGCCCAACGCCGTGAACAGCAGCCAGGCCGACATCTGCCCCAGATCGTCATTGCCAGACAGTCCGTCGGGTGTCGGCTTGTACTGGCTCTCGACGATCTGCTTCAACCGCGCCTGCGTCCGCCAGGGCGCGCCCGCATAAGCATAGAGATAGGCGACATGATGGCTGGGTTCGTTGCCATGGATATATTGCCCGATCAGCCCGGCAATATCCTCCGCATGGCTGTAGTCGAGCTTCGACACATCATAGTCGAACATGGCGTCGAGCTTCGCGATCGCCCTGGCGTCGCCGCCCAGCAAGCGGAACAGCCCCGCCTGATCCTGCGGCACGAACCAGCTATATTGCCAGGCATTGCCCTCCGTATAATCCGAACCATAGTTGATCGCGGCCGGATCGAACGGCGTGCGAAAGCTGCCATCGGCCTTGCGCGCCCGCAGCCAGCCGCTCCCGACGTCGAAGCCGTTGCGCCAGTTGGACGAACGGGCGAGGAAGCGCTTCGCCACATCGCCGCGCCCCATGGCCTGCGCCATGCGGCCGATCGCCCAGTCGTCATAGGCATATTCGACCGTCTTCGACGCCGCCTCCGGTTCCCGGTCGATGGGCACATAGCCCAGCTTCATATAGTCGCCCAGCCCGCCATAGGGCGCGTAGTCCGCGCTGGCGACCATGGCGGCCAGCGCCTTGTCAGGATCAAATCCCCTGAAGCCCTTCAGATAGGCGTCCGCGATCACCGGCACCGCATGATAGCCGATCATCGTCCATGTCTCCCGCCCGGCGAACTGCCAGACCGGCAATATGCCGTGCGGGCTGTGTTCCCGGCTGGCGATCAGCGAGTTGACGACGTCGGAGGTCGTCCTTTCCGGCTCGACCAGCGTCAGCAGGGGATGTTCAGCGCGGAAGGTATCCCAGAGCGAGAAGGTCGAGCGAAAGGTGAAATCCTTCGCCGCATGAACCTGATCGTCCGGCCCCCGATAGCGGCCGTCGACGTCGCTCCAGATGCTGGGCGCCAGCAGCGTATGGTAGAGCGCGGTGTAGAGATTCCTGAGCATCGGCTCCGGCGCATCCATCTCCAGCCGCCCGAGCGCCTGCCGCCATGCATCCTCGGTCCTCCTCCGGACGGTGTCGAAACCGGCGCCTTCGGCATCGAGATTGGCGATGGCCCCGCCCTCATCCACCCCTGAAAGCGCGACCTGGACCTCCAACGGGCCATCGAGCCTGCCGAAGTCGAGCCTTGCCTCCAGCGCCTTGCCCAGCTTCTCGGCCAGCGCGTCGCTGCCCCGCCCCGGCGCCTGGAAGCCTTTATAGGGAACCGCCTGGTCCCGGTCGATAAAGGCATGATCCTTCAGGGGTGCGGAAAAACGCATGGCAAAGAACAGCTTGCGGCCCGCCGCCCATCCCCGCGTCTCGCGAAAGCCCGTCAGCGTGCCGTCCGGGTGGAGGTGCAGACCGGACCAGAGGATCTTGCCCGGATAATCGTAAAGAGAGGAGCGCAGGTCGATCAGCAGATGCGCCTCCCGCCCCGCCGGAAAGGCATAGCGGTGGATGCCCACCCGCTCGCCCGCTGTCAGCTCCGCCCGGATGCCGCTATCGGCCAGCGTCACCGCATAATAGCCGGGCCTGGCCGTCTCGCTATCGTGTGAGAAGCGCTGGCGATAGCCGGAGCCCGCCTGTTTCGGATCGCCCGGATCGAGCCGAACGGCGCCCGTCTGCGGCATCACCAATATGTCGCCCAGATCGGAATGGCCCGCGCCGGAGAAATGGGTGTGGCTGAATCCCTGGATCGTCGGATCATGATAGCTGTAGCCCGCCGCATGGGCATAGCAGTCGCGCACCTGGCAGGTCGTATCGGTATCGGGCGAAAGCTGGACCATGCCGAAAGGCGCGGAGGCTCCGGGGAAAGTGTGGCCTTCCGGGCCGGTGCCGATCAGCGGATCGACGAAGGCCAGCGGATCGGCAGGCGCCTGCGCAGCGATGGGCCAGGCCGAAGCCGTCAGCAGCAGCGCGCAGATGAGCAGCGGCGCCCTCATCGGGCGGCAACCGGCACGGGGTTGAAGCACGGGTTTTGCCGGATCATGATCCATTGCCTCCAAATCATCGGGTTGCGTTCGTCGCGCCCTGCCTTGTTCTTCCCGCCCTGATAGCGGTCGGCAATGGAAAAGCCGCCATCCCATTGTACAAATGTTGAATTGGGCCACGCATGACGGTGCGATCCGAACTTGCAGGGCCTGGGGCAATATGATTGGACGGCGATGATGGATGCTGAACCGATGCTGGCCGGAATCGAACTCGGCGGGACCAAGGTCCTGGTGCTCCGCGCGCGCGGCGGGACGATTGTCGACCGGGAGACGATAGCGACCACGACGCCGCGGGAGACGCTCTCCAGAGCCGTCGCGGTGCTGAAACGCTGGCATGCGGAGGCGCCCATCGCCGCCATCGGAATCGGCAGCTTCGGCCCGCTTCGGCTCGACCGCCGCGCCCCGGACTTCGGCGTCATGCTGCCCACGCCCAAGCCCGGCTGGGCGGGCGCGGACATATTCGGCACCCTGACCGCGCCCTTCGATTGCCCCGCGATGATCGACACCGACGTCAACGGAGCCGCTCTGGCGGAGCTGCGCTGGGGCGCGGGCGCGCTGGGGAAGGTGCCCTCCGACAGCCTGTGCTACATCACGATCGGGACCGGCGTGGGCGCAGGGTTCGCGTTCAACGGCCGCACCGTCCATGGCGCCATGCATCCGGAAATCGGCCATATCCGTGTCCCGCGCGCTCCCGGCGACGGCTTTGCGGGCCATTGCCCCTTTCACGGCGATTGCATCGAGGGTCTGGTGTCCGGGCCCGCGCTCGCCCACCGCTTCGGCATGCCGGGCCATGAGATCGATCCCGCCGACCCCCGATGGGACGATGTCGCCAGCGACATCGCCCATCTCGTCTCCACCATCCTGCTGGGCACCGCGGCGCGACAGGTGCTGATCGGCGGCGGCGTGGGCATGGGGCGGACCGGTCTGCTGGCGAGGGTCCGTCGGAACGTCGTCGTCCAGCTTGGGGGCTATTTGCCGCATGTCGACGATTCCAGCATCGGCCGGATCGTCATGACGCCGCTGCTTGGCGATCAGGCCGGTCCTTTGGGCGCCGTGGCCTTGGCCATGGATGCGCTGAGCGCGGAGGGCGTCAGTTGACGCCCTTCTGCCGGAGGAGCAGCGGCAGGACCATCATCGGCGCGACCATGGCGATCACGCTGGCGACCAGCAGATCGTCGACCCACCGATAGACCGTCGTGAAGAACATCAGGAACGCCATCGTCGCCAGAACGGGAAGGATCAGGGGAACCACCCCGCCCCCCATCCGCCGGCCAAGGACGCCGATCGCATCATCCATATGGCCCCTGCGGCGCTGGCCTTCAGGGCGTGCGCCGCCGGCGCCGCTTCTCATCGGCCGGTTCATGTCCTGATCCTCACTGATCTGATCGGTTTCATATAGAAACCAATAAACGAACTTCCAGACGGGAAGATCGATACCGACCGTTTCCGATCTCGACAGCAAGGCGGATGCAGGTGGGATGTCCCGCACTTCCGTTGACCGCTAGAGCCAATCGACATTCAGAAGATGACGAGCCGAAAATGATGGTTTTCCGTGACCCGGAGCGCAGCCTACTCAAAGCAGGTGAGCACCGGAAGCACGGAAAAGCGTCATTTGCAGGCCGTCAGGGCTGAATGTCGATTGGCTCTAGCCCGATAGTGCGTCCTTTCCGGATGGAGGCCCTTGCCTGACGGGAGCGACCGTTCATAAGGAACCGCATGACCACGATCCGCCTGCTCGCCCATAGCGTCGAAAAGCCCTGGGGCCGCATCGATATTCCTGCCGCCATCGCGCCTTCGGATGGCCGTCGCGTCGGCGAAGTCTGGTTCTCGCCGCCGGAGCAGGAAGAAGGGCGGCCTTTGCCGCTGCTGGTCAAATATATCTTCACCAGCGAAAAGCTGTCGGTTCAGGTCCACCCCAATGATGCGCAGGCGCGGGAACGCGGGCTGGCGGGCGGCAAGTCGGAATGCTGGTACATATTGGATGCGGAACCCGATGCGCGGCTGGGAATCGGCCTGACCCGCGACCTGACGGCAGAGGCGTTGCGCACAGCGGCCCTCGACGGCAGCATCGAGGCGCTGATGGACTGGAAGCCGGTGCGGGCGGGCAGCTTCTACTATATTCCTGCCGGCACGGTGCACGCCATAGGCGGCGGCGTGACGCTGGTGGAAGTGCAGCAGAATAATGACGTGACCTACCGCCTTTACGATTATGGCCGGCCACGCGAACTGCATCTGGAAGAGGCGATGGCCGTCAGCGTGGCGACACCCTATGCCCTGCCCGACCGGGTCGTCCCGATGACAGCGCAAGAAAGACTGGTGGCGGGCGGCGATGCGCCCTTCATCCTGGACATGGTGCAGGGTGAAGCCGGCACCGGGCAGCGGATCGAAGGAGAGATGGCCTGGTTCATTCCGCTGGCCGGCGCTGGCACGATCGACGGCGAGCCGTGGCGGCAGGGCGAATGCTGGCTGATCGAGGGGACCGCCGGCCTGACCATCCATGACGGGATGAGCGCGTTGCTCGCCCGCCTGCCTTGAAACATCGGCGAATCGGGGGGACTGCATGCCACGGGGAAAAATGATCGCGGACAAGCGCGTCCTGTTCGTGATGGCGGTGGAGGATGAATATGGTCCTCACCTCAGGGCCCGGTTCGACCCGCTGATGACCGGCGTGGGCCCGGTGGAAGCCGCGCTCAACACCGGCCTTGCCCTCCAGCGGCTGGATCTGGAAGGCGCGCTGCCCGACCTCGTCGTCTCGCTGGGATCGGCGGGATCGCGCATCTGCACCCTGGGCGAGGTCTATCAGGTCGCCAGCGTTTCCTGGCGGGACATGGACGCTTCCCGCCTCGGTTTTCCGAAGGGCGTGACCCCCTTTTCCGACCACCCGGCCGAAATAGCGCTGCACATGCCGCTGGAACTTCGCACCGCCCGGCTGTCCACGGGGGCGAACATCGTCGGCGGGGACGAATATACCACGATCGACGCGGACATGGTCGACATGGAGAGCTTCGCGGTCGTCCGCGCCTGCCAGCGCTTTGGCGTGCCGGTAATGGGCCTGCGGGGCATTTCCGACGGCCCGGGCGAATTGGCGGACATGCTGGGATGGACCCAGTTGCTGGCGCTGCTGGACGAGCGTCTGGCACAGGCGGTCGATATGCTGGAGGGAGCGCTTGGGCGCTGAGGAGATGCGGTCTTCTTAAGGCGCAATGGGCCGATTGCTGCCATTTCCCCTCCCGCTGGCGGAAGAGGGAATGTCCTGGATTGGCCCCTAGGGCCTTTCTCCCCCTTTATCTGAGGCGCCTGACCAGAACCGCCTCAATGCCCCTCAAAGGCGATGATCGCCGCCGACGCGACGCCGTCCGCTTCCAGCGCAGCCATGCCGCCCAGATCGGGAAGATCGATCGCGAACAGCGCCATCAGCACGGTTGCGCCCTGCTCCCGGACGAGCTGCGCCGCCGCAAGCGCGGTTCCGCCGGTCGCGATCAGATCATCGACCAGCACCACCCGCGCCCCGTCCGGGATTTGCCCTTCATGCAATTCCAGCCGGTCGGTGCCATATTCCAGCACATAATCGATGCCGACGGTCTTGCCGGGCAGCTTGCCCTTCTTGCGCACGGGCACGAAACCCACCCCCAGCGCATGGGCCAGCGCCGCCCCAAGGATGAAACCGCGCGCCTCGATGCCGACGATGAAGGCCGGGTCGAGCGGCCGCGCCACCGCCGCCATCCGCTCGACCAGTTCAGTGAGACCGGCTGCGTCCGCCAGCAATGTGGTGATGTCCCGGAACTGGATGCCGGGCTTGGGGAAATCGGGAATCGTGCGGACCAGGGCCGCCAGGCTGTCTGCGCTCATCTTCGCCCTTATAAGAAAAGGGGGCCCGGTTTCCCGCGCCCCCTCCGATGTTTTGTTCCAGACCCCGTTTAGGCGGCCTTTTTCTTGTCCGCCCAGATATTCTGGTAGGCCATATAAGTCAGGCCCGTCGCGATCAGCAGGAAGAAGATCGTCGCCAGACCCGCGCGACGGCGGTTTTCCAGCTTGGGTTCGGCCGTCCAGGTCAGGAAGGCCGCGACGTCCTGCGCCATCTGGTCGACGGTCGCCTTGGTGCCGTCTCCATAGGTGACCTGCCCGTCCGCCGTCAGCGGCGGCGCCATGGCGAGGTTCAGGTTCGCGAAATAGGGGTTGTAGTGCAGCCCCTCCGGCGTCTTCGCGTCCGGAAATTCCTTCAGCAGTTCGGCCGGCTGCGCCTGGAAGCCCGTCAGCAGCGAATAGACATAGGCGCTGCCGTGATGGCGGGCCTTGGTCATCAGCGAGAGATCGGGCGGGATCGCATTGTTGTTCGCCGCCGCCGCCGCAACATTGTTCGCGAAGGGCTTGGGGAAATAATCCGCCGGGATGGGATCGCGGGTCGACATTTCGCCCGTCTTGGGGTCGACGTCGGGGGTCTTGATCGCCCACTGCTTGGCGATCGCCTTGATCTCCGCCTCGTTATAGCCAATGCCCTTGAGGTCGCGGAAGGCGACGAACTTCAGGCTGTGGCAGGCCGAGCAGACTTCCTTGAACACCTGGAAACCGCGCTGGAGCTGCGCCTGGTCGTACTTGCCGAAGGGGCCGTCGAACGAGAAGGCGACATGCTTGGGATCGCGGTGGAATTCATGCTCCACCGTGACCGCCGGCGGCTCGGTGACATAGGCCACCGCGCCCACCAGGAAGGAAACCAGCAGCCAGCCCGCGAAAAAGAGGCCGACGAGAAATGCGCCGATGCGTATCATTAGTCTTGTCCCCCTTAACCGGCGTGCGACGGCTGCGGATCGCTGCCCATGCCGGGAAGCGCCTCGCGCTCACCCTCGATCGCATGGCGGCCAAGCACCGCCTCGGTGATCGAGTTCGGCAACGGCAGCGGCTTTTCGAAGCGCGAGATCAGCGGCAGGATGATCAGGAAGTGGGCGAAATAATAAGCCGCCGCGACCTGGGAGATCATCACATAGGGTTCCGCCGCCGGCGCGCCGCCGCAATAGCCCAGGATCAGCACGTCGACGATCAGGATCCAGAAGAACTTCCTGAAGGTCGGGCGATAATTGCCCGACCGCACCGGGGAGGTATCCAGCCAGGGCAGGAAGAAGAGCAGCAGGATCGACGCGAACATCGCCAGCACGCCCAGCAGCTTCGCCGGGACGAAGAAGAAGTCCACGGTGAAGGCGCGCAGGATCGCGTAGAAGGGCCAGAAATACCATTCAGGCACGATATGCGCCGGCGTCGAAAGCGGATTCGCCTCGATATAATTGTCCGGATGGCCCAGATAGTTGGGCGCATAGAACAGCAGGACCGCGAACAGGATCAGGAACACGCCCGCCCCGAAACCGTCCTTCGCGGTGTAATAGGGGTGGAAGGGCACAGTGTCCTGCGGCCCCTTCACTTCCACGCCGGTCGGGTTGGAGGAACCCGGAATATGCAGCGCCCAGATGTGCAGGATCACCACGGCGGCGATCACGAAGGGCAGCAGGAAGTGCAGCGAGAAGAAGCGGTTGAGCGACGCGTTGCCGGGGGCGAAACCGCCCAGCAGCCAGGTCTGGATCGGCTCGCCCACCACGGGGATCGCGCCGAACAGGCCGGTGATCACCTTCGCGCCCCAATAGGACATCTGCCCCCAGGGAAGCACATAGCCCATGAAGGCGGTCGCCATCATGAGGAGGAAGATGACGAGGCCCAGCAGCCACACCATTTCGCGCGGCGCCTTGTAGGAACCGAAGAAAAGACCGCGGAAGATGTGCAGATAGACCACGATGAAGAAGAAGCTGGCGCCGTTGGCATGGGCATAGCGCATCAGCCAGCCGGCGTTCACGTCGCGCATCGTCTGTTCGACGGTGCCGAAGGCGACCAGCGTGTTGGCGCCGTAATGCATCGCCATGATCACGCCGGTGACGATCTGGATCACCAGCGCGAGGCCGGCCAATACGCCGAAGTTCCAGAAATAGTTGAGGTTGCGCGGCACCGGATAACCGGCGCCCACGGCATTGTAGACGAGGCGCGGCAAGGGCAGCTTCTCGTCGATCCACTGCATCGCGGGATGCTTGGGAGTATAATGTTCAGCCCATGGAAAGCTCATGACAGTCCCCCTCAACCCACGAGAATGGCGGTGTCGGAAGTGAAGCTGAACTTCGGCACTTCCAGGTTCTTGGGCGCGGGGCCCTTACGAATGCGGGCGGCGGTGTCGTAGGACGAACCATGGCATGGGCAGAAATAGCCGCCATATTCGCCCCTGTTCTCACCCTCGCCCGCGCCCAGCGGCACGCAGCCCAGATGGGTGCAGACGCCCATGGTGACCAGCCACTGCTTCTTGCCGTCGACGGTGCGTTCCTCCAGCGTCTGCGGATCGCGCAGGCTGGACGGATCGACCTTGTCGGCTTCCGCGATTTCCTTGTCGGTCAGGTGCCGGACGAACAGCGGCTGCGACCGGAACGTCGTCTTGATCGCCTGGCCCGGCTGGATGGAGGACAGGTCGACCTCCGTCGAGGCGAGCGCCAGCACGTCGGCGCTGGGGTTCATCTGATCGACCAGCGGTATGACCACCGCGACCGCACCGACCCCGGCGAAGCTCACCGCGGCGATGTTGATGAAATCGCGACGGCGAACACCGTCGCTGCCGCCTCCATCGGAGACGGACGCCCCCTCACTCTCCAAATGTTCAACGATCGCCATGCACCTCAACCCTTGCAAGAACGTCCCTGACCCCGCCGCATTGCCCATTATGGCTATGTTATCGGGAGAGCCGCGGCGCCCAAGCAGAAGGGCGCGCCTTTCCCCCTGGCGCGGTTTGCAGGCCTGATAACCGTAGGATGCGCCATTTGCCAAGCCTTTTAGACAGGCTAGGAGAATTAACCGCGCTGTTCTATGGCGCGGCGCATGCGTATCGCCCTCTATCAACCCGAAATCGCCGGCAATGTCGGCGCGATCCTGCGCCTTGCCGCCTGCTTTTCCGTGCCCGTGGACATCATCATGCCGATGGGTTTCGCCTTTTCCGACGCGAAGCTGAAACGCGCCGCGATGGACTATGGGGCGGCCGCCGACATCACCCAGCATGCAAATTTCGAGGCGTTCGACGCCCGGCGCCGGGCCGAAGGGAGGCGGCTGATGCTGATGAGCAGCCATGCTTCGCAACGCCTGCCGGAGGTGGAATTCCGCGCCGACGACGTTCTGCTGATGGGATCGGAAAGCGCCGGCGTCCCCGACAGCGTGCGCGATCTGGCCGATGTGCGCGTGCGCATTCCGATGGCGCCGGGCTTTCGGTCCTTGAACATCGCCGTTTCCACGGGCATCGCGATAGCAGAGGCCCTTCGCCAGACCGGAAGTTTCCCGCAATGACAGAGTTACCGAAAATGACGTTGGCGCTCGACCCGCAACAGCAAGCCGCCCGCGACTGGTTCGAATCGCTGAGGGACCGCATCTGCGCCGAATTCGAGGCGATCGAGCGGGAGGCGGGGTCCGACGCCCGCTTCGACTATATCGCCTGGAATCGGGAGGCGCCCGGCCTAGCGCCCGGCGAAGGCGGCGGCGGCGTGCGCGGCGTCATGAAGGGCAAGGTGTTCGAGAAGGTCGGCGTCAACGTCTCGACCGTGGGCGGCGCCTTCTCTCCGGAGTTCGCCAGGACCATCCACGGCGCGAGCGAAGACCCGAGCTTCTTCGCCACCGGCATCAGCCTGGTCGCGCACATGGCCAATCCCCATGTGCCCGCCGTGCATATGAACACGCGCTATCTGAGGACGTCCAAAAGCTGGTTCGGCGGCGGCGCGGATCTCAACCCTCCCCTGCCGCGCGAGGAGGACACGGCGCATTTCCATGATGTGCTGAAGGCCGCCTGCAACGCCCATGACCCGGACTATTATCCCCGTTTCAAGGCATGGGCGGACGATTATTTCTTCATTCCGCATCGCGGCGTCCATCGCGGCGTCGGCGGAATATTCTACGACCATCTGGAGGGCGATTTCGACGCGAATTTCGCCTTCACGCGGGACGTGGGCGAGGCGTTCCTCAAGGCCTTCCCGCCCATCGTCCGGCGGCGCATGGGGGAAAGCTGGTCGCGGGAGGATCATGCCCGCATGCTCGAATGGCGCGGCCGCTACGCCGAATTCAACCTGGTGCATGACCGCGGCACGCTGTTCGGGCTGAAGACCGGGGGCAATGTCGACGCGATCCTGATGAGCCTGCCGCCGATGGCGAGCTGGAGCTGAGCATGGGCCTGACGCCCGTTCCCGACGACCGGATCGCGACGATCGTCACCCATCTGGAAATGCGGGAGCGGCCGAAACCCGCCC
>NZ_JAINEZ010000119.1:0-12842 GCF_019873065.1 Sphingobium sp. PNB | reverse complement strand
ACGCCCTCCGCCCTTCACCGACACCCCAACAACCGATTCTCATCTTGATTGTCGCTACGCTCGCATCCTGTCAGTCGCCGCGCAAGGAAGCAATCAAGCATCCGTGACTGGGGCTTAACAGTGGCGAAGCGACGCGGTCTGCGTCGTGCGATCATCGCGGTTGCCAGGAAACTGGCTGTCGTCATGCACCGCATATGGGCGGACGGAACGGAATTTAACTGGACCAAGGAGCCCGCTGAATGTGCTGCAGCCTGATGCACGCACCGGCGAAGCGTCGCCAGTGTTGGGCACACGCCATAGCTTGTGAGGATCCAATGCCCAGTTGAAAACGGAATCGAATAATAACGGAATCCGCTAATGCGGATGATGCCCGCAAGGACCGGATTGAGATGACTGCGTTGCAACGATTGGGGTAAATCCCCGCCCTGATAGATAGCAGCTCTCAACTTATCGGACCACCATCTTGAGGCGATCTTCGCGTCGACCTCGTAGACAAGAGCGAGCCTAGCGGGTATCTAAAACGTTAGCTGGAGCCTGGAAGGCTGCGAGGACTCACTTCGCAATCACACCATCGTTGCACATAGGCTCTCCGCGCGGGTTTCCTCAGCTTGCCCTTGGCGTCCGTTCGCTTTATGTTCTCACCATGGACTCGAAAGCAACTCCCTTCGACTCCGACGCCCTCGGAAGTCGCCGTGCCATCATCCGACGCAACCCGGATGATGCCCGAGAAATTGAGATGATTGAAGCGGCCTGGGGTTCCAACCCGCGCTTTGCCGACGGCGTCTCCTACGAGTTCATCCGATCGGAAGGCAAAAGCTTTCCCAGCAACCGCTGTCTCGTTCCAGCCTCCGAGTTCCACATCCGCAACGGTGAGAAGAAGTCCCGCGCCTTCCGCGAGGACGGCAATTTCTTCTATCTCGCCGCCATCTGGGAACCGCCGATGGGGGACTGGCCAGTGAGTTACCGCATCCTCACCGTCGACGCGAACCCTGACGTCATCCGTTATCAGGGCCGCCATGGCGCGATCATCGAACGGCGGCAGGTCATGCAGTGGCTGGATTTGCTGGTTCCGCAAGAGGAACTGCTTGTGACGCCGCCCGGCGACATCTTCAAGATCGAGGAAATCCTGACCAAGCCGGTGCAGACGAGCCTCGCGCTTTGATCGGCCAGAGCAGACGATAACGCCGATGGCCATGATGCTTCCCCTCGATTTGCCGCCGCCGCCGCGCGAGCCGGTGCTGCCTGGGTTGACCCAGGAGGAGGGCTTCATCACAGCGGAAGAAGAACGCACCTTAATCCATGGGATCGATGGTGCAGGGCTCACGCCTTTCCTCTTTCAGCAGTGGACTGGCAAACGGCTCACCAAGAGCTTCGGCTGGAGCTATGATTTCCAGACGGGCAAATTCGGACCGTGCGAGCCCATCCCGGACTGGGCGATGACCGCCAGGACGCGCGCCGCGCGGTTCGCAGGGCTGGCACCGGACGAACTCGAGCAGATGCTGCTGATCCGCTATGACCCAGGCGCGGGTATCGGCTGGCATCGCGACCGGCCGGCGTTCGAGCATGTGATCGGCATTTCGCTCGGCGAACCGGCCGCCATGCGCTTCCGACGCCGCACGGAGACAGGCTTCAGCCGTGCAAATGCGATGCTCGCGCCGCGTTCCATCTACCATATGAGTGGGCAAGCCAGGCATGACTGGGAGCACAGCATCGCGCCTGTGGAGGCGCTGCGATGGTCGATCACGTTCAGGAGCCTGAGGAAACAGCCCTTGTAGCGAGACGCAGCCGTAACGTTAGGAACCGGGGTTTCCTTTGCCCGTTGCTCCTTCATCGATCCGCGCATCTTTGCCCCCCTCGCGCGGTTCGATGATATCGGCGGCTCGTCAGTTCCCCCGACCGACGGGCCGCCTTCATGTCGTAGAGGGCAGGCTATATGGCGCCCAGACTGAAGCTCTTCCGGACACCAATCGGCTTTCATGACGCCTATGTCGCAGCAAGCAGCCGGAAGGCGGCGTTGAAGACCTGGGGAGCCGACGCCGATCTCTTCGCGCGAGGCATTGCCGAAAGGATCGACGATCCAAAGCTTTTGGAGGAAGCGGCCTAAAAGCCGGGCACCGTCATCAAGCGCGCCCGCGGCACCGCTGCCGAACATCTGGCCTCGGCGGGCAAGTCGATGAAGGCGACGGCGCGCAAGGCAGAGGGCAGGGTGATCCCGGCGAAGCCGCCAGCAAAGCCCCGGCCGCAACGCAGCCGAACGGCGCTGGATTTGGGCGCAGAAGCTGGACGAGCATCGACGATCGGTAGAAGCGCGCATTGCGGAGCTGGAGGAAGAGCGCGCCCGCATCGGGATGCAGATTGCCAAGGTGCGGAGAGAAGGTGAGCGACAGGCCGACAAATTTCAGGCAGCGATCGACAAAGCCTGCGCTAAATATGAGGACGCGCTGGGCCAATGCCGCGGGCAGGGATGATAGGGTCTGATGGGCCTTGAAGGAGCGCCGCGATCCGACAAACATCGAGCCGAGCATGGCTGACGACATGTTGACCGACGATGAGAAGGCCTTCTTCACCCTTTCTCTGGTCGAATAATGCGTGCGCAACACCGGGCTGGAGAATCTCCATGTGGGGGTGACGCCCAGCAGCGCGAGCGGCGATTACAGCGACGTCAAGGTCGTCACGCCCTATGGTGAAATTCCCTGGACCAATCTCTCGCGCATTTCCGACGAGGAGATGAAGGCGCTGATGATCGAGGTGACGAACAAGGTCGGCACGCTTCAGGAGACGGTTGAGCGTCTGACGATAGAGAATGCCGAACTGAAGGCCGAGAATCTCGCGCTGAAGGACGAGATCGCGCGGCTGAAAGGGCTGCCGCCGCGACCGAAGTTCAAGACGAAGCCATCAGGGATGGAGCAGGCAACATCGAAGCCGAAGAGCAAGAAAGGCCGTAAACGCGGCCGGGGATCGGTGCGTGACAAGCTGGCTGTAACGTCAGAAGTGAAGCTGAAGGCGGATGCGCCTGCCGGATCGAGGTTTCGCGGCTACGAAGACGTGCTGGTGCAGGATCTGAAGATCAGCGTCGAGGTGGTGCGCCATCGCCGCGAACGCTGGGAGACGGCGACGGGCGAGCGGATATTGGCGCCTTTGCCGCCGGGCATTCTGGGTGGCTTTGGCCCCGAGCTTCGTCGCTTCATTGCCGCAGGTCACTTTCAGGGGCAGATGACGAGTGAACGGCTGACAGCCATCTTGAACGGAATGGGCCTGCACATCTCCAAGCGGCAAGTTGTTCGCCTTCTGAGCAGGGGGCTTGAAGCCCTGGTGGCTGAAGATCAGGCCGTTTTGCGCACAGGACTGGAGACCGCCCGGTGGATCAGCGTCGATGACACCAGCGCTCCCCATGCCCGGCGCAATGGCTATGTCACGCAACTGGGTGACCAGCGCTTTGCCGTGTTCCGGAGCGGCGTGTCCAAGTCCCGTGCCGCCTTTCTGGGTCTGCTCCAGGCCGGGCGCAGCGAGCATGTCGTCAATGACGTGGCAATGGCCCGGATGCGCGAGATGAACATGGCTGCGGCCCAGATCGATGCCCTTGCAAGCCATGGTGACAAGCGCTTCGCTTGTGCCCAGGCCTGGGCTGCCCACCTTGCGGCGCTGGGCTTCGACAAGCTCAACGTCCAGCCCGATCCGGTCAAGGTCGCTACCGAAAGTGCCCTGTGGGGTGCCATCAGCGAGCAAGGCTTGCTGGGCGACACGGCGATCGTCTCCGATGGGGCCGGCCAGTTCCGGGTCGGAGACAATCATGCTCTGTGCTGGGTCCATGGCGAACGGCTGGTGCACAAGCTCCAGCCCAGCTCGAAGAAAGATCGTGACGCCGTCGAGCTCAAACGGACGCTGATCTGGTGGCTTTATGCCGACCTCAAGGCATGGCAGCGCTATCCCGATCCCAAACGCGCCAGAGCCCTGCGGGTCCGCTTCGACCGTATCTTCACCAGGCGCACCGGTTACGTGATGCTCGACCGGCTGCTCACGCGCCTCCATCGCCAAAAGGCGCAGTTGCTACGCGTCCTCGAACGCCCGGAAATCCCCCTGCATACCAATGGTTCGGAAAACGATATCCGCGCCTTCGTCACCAAGCGCAAAATCTCCGGCGGCACCGTCAGCCAGGCCGGAAGGATCGCTCGCGACACCATGATTGGCCTGCTCAAGACATGCGCCAAGCTGCGCATCTCTTTCTACCAATTCCTCGGCGACCGCTTCGCTGTCCCCGGCGCACCACACGTCCAATGGCTACCAGACCTCGTCCAGAACGCCCCAGCCTGAACGCACGGGAATCTGCCCCGGTTACGGCGATATTACCGTAAAGATTTCTATATGCACGAATTTGTGCCATTTGTAGAGTGATCTTCTTGCCCATTCTGGATGCCGATGATTGGCCGATTCCAGAATGACGGCTTAACGGCATGCGGCTCGGCAAAGCTGCGCATCTGGTCGTTAAGAAAGCCGCCGCGCTGCAATCGGCTAAACCAATATCGAATGCGGATAGCCGCTCGCGATGTTGCTGCTAAGATCGTCGCCATGGAACGCTATCTGGACGAACTCGACGATATTCTGCTTAACCAGTTCGATGACGGGATGCTTCTGTCGGAACTGGACGGCTTCCTGACCGGCATCATCCTCAGTCCAGATCTCATCAACCCGTCCGTCTGGTTCAAACACATATGGGGTCCAGACACTCCCAAGTTTGACGACGCTGCCGGGCTCCAAACTTTCTTCGATCTGGTGATGCGCCATTACAACGAGATTTTGGCCTCCCTTAATCATCCCGGCGAATATGAACCGATATTCGAGGTCGATACCCGCACCAATGAAACGCTGTGGGAGCTTTGGATCGAGGGTTTTTCCAAAGCCATAAAACTGGCTCCCAAAGGGTGGAACCGTATCAGGGCCAGCGATGACGAAGGACCGAAAGCAGCGCTAGCGGGAATTTCGGAACTCGCAGCTTTTTCAAGTGGCCGAGTCACGTTGAAGGAGGTCGAGGAAGACCAATGGGACAGGGAAGCTCCTCATCTCATTCCCATCTGGATCCAGTTGCTGCACGAATGGCGGCTGGAGAATGACCAATACAGGCCGGTTTCCGTGAAGGGTGACAAGGTAGGACGCAACGATCCTTGTCCGTGCGGATCAGGCAAAAAATACAAAAAATGTTGCGGTCTGAATTGATTTCCCTGGCACCACGATGTGCAGGGAAAGCCTGCGCGGTTGGGGCAAAGCTGCCGGGGCAAAACCGAACCTTTGTGGACGTTCAAGCGCCAATCTATCACTCCCAAGTCCGGCCGTCGCTTTCCAAGGTTAGCTTATCGAGGACGGCTTCTGGCGGCAGCCCAGACATCTTGCCCGTGCGTCGTGGCGGCCAATTGCAGACATCAACGGGAAACTGTCTAAGTCGCTTGTGGCCCGAGCGATGTTCTTCCGGCAAAAGGCGGGAGAGGCTCGCGCCACGCCCGCCTTTTGCGTGCAGACGGCTGTGGATTCAAGCCCCGAACCCGCCGTCGATCGTCTGTAGCGATCCCGTGATCATCGCCCCGTGCGGCCCAGCGATGTAAGCGGTTAGTTCGGCGACCTCGTCCGGCCGCACGTGACGCTTGATCGCCATGAAGCTGTGCATGGTTGCTGCCATCGGTCCGTCAGCGGGGTTCATGTCGCTGTCGGTGGGCCCCGGCTGAATGGAATTCACCGTAATCCCGCGCGGCCCCAAATCCCGCGCCAATCCGCGCACCATCCCTTGTACCGCCGACTTGGTGAGCGCATAGGCAGCCCCGCCTGCAAACGGCATGCGATCGCCATTGACCGATCCAATGACGATGATGCGGCCGTTTTCGTTCATCCGGCGCGCGGCCTCGACGGCGGCGTGGTAGGGTGCCCGCACGTTGACGTCGATCATGTGATCGACGGCGTCAGCCTCGATCTCCAACGGGTCTCCGAGAACCAGCGCACCGGCGACGACGATCAGCACATCGAGCGCGCCGCGCCCGGCCACCGTGGTGATCAGTTCACTGCGGTCAGCGCTATCGGTGCGAATTGCGGTGGCGCCGGTTTCGCTCGCCAAGTCCTCGGCGGCCTGACGCGAACCCGCATAAGTGAAGGCAACAAGACCATCGGTTGAGGCAAGGCGACGTACGATGGCGGCACCGATGCCACGGCTTCCGCCCAGGACGAGTATGTTCTTGCCGGTAAAATCGTTCATGACACATCTCCAAGGTTCAGGTTGGGGCCGAAGTAGGTGGTCGCATTCGCTGCTTCCGGCCTCTGGACCTCAAGATGAACCTGCTGCATTGTTCGCACTAGACGGCGAAAATTGGTTCTAACTGACGGAATAACCGAACGATGATGAAGCTTGATGGAGTTGTCGCCTTCGTGATGACCTCTGAGGCCGGCTCGATCAGCATGGCCGCTCGACGCATTGGACTGGCCAAATCCGTGGTCAGCGAGCGCCTTGCCGAACTCGAACGCACGCTCGGCACCACGCTGATCCAGCGCTCCACCCGCAAGCTCTCGCTAACCGGCAGCGGGCTGACTTTCCTGCCGCGGGCGCAGCGCATCCTTCGCGAAGCAGAGGAGGCGATTTCAGAGCTTGCAGCACGCAGCGGCAAGCTGGTTGGCCCCTTGCGCATTTCCGCGCCGGTCGGCTTCGGCATTCTCCACTTAGGGCCCGCAGTGGGGCGCTTTCTGCGCGATTATCCCGAGATCGAGCTTTCGCTCGAACTCGACGACAGTTTCGTCGATGCCGCGACCGGAGGCTTCGATGCTGTCCTCAGGCATGGCGCGATGGGCGATGGACGCCTGATCGCGAGGCGGCTCGCGAGCAGCCGGCGGTTACTGGTCGCCTCCCCAGGATATCTCGACAGAAACGGCACTCCTGCCACGCTCGGCGACCTTGAACGCCATAGCGCCATCCTATACTCGAACCGCGCAAGCGACTGGCGTTTCTCCGCGCTGGAAAATGGACGAAGCCGCTCAGAGGGTGGCTGGTCGGTGGTCCGGCCTCGCGCGGCGCTGCGCGTCAACAGCGGCCTCGTCATGCGCGATGCGGCCATGGAGGGTCTTGGCATTGCCCTGCTGCCAACCTTCTTCGTCCACAACGCGCTGGCCAGCGGCGCGCTCATCGAAGTGAATATCGGACTGCAGGCCGAAGGTGCCGAATTGTTTCTGGCCTATCCCAAGGACCACGGCGCCGCCGCCAAGATCCGCGCGTTCGGTGATCCGACGCGCCCAAAATGGCATGATGACGGTTGAACCCGTTGATCGCGTCGCATCCGATGCCCGGCTGCCGCTTGTTGCAGCGCGCGCCTTCGACATCGTAGAAATACATGCAGCGCGTACGCTGGAGGATATTGCCCCCGACCGTGGCCATGTTGCGGATCTGTGCAGAGGCGCCGGCGAGCAGTGCGCGGGCAAGCACCGGGTAGCGGCGGCGCACGAGCGGATCGGCAGCAACGGCGGCGTTCTTGACTGACGCGTCAATGATCAGCCCGCCGCCTTCGCTTTCGCGAATGGTGCCGAGCGTATGGCTGACGTCCACCAATTCGCTCGCCTGTTCGACATTCTGCCGCAGAAGATCGACAAGGTTGGTCCCGCCGCCCAGAAACCGTGCGCCACTCTCAACGCGGGCGAGGGCGTCGGCCCGATCCGCCGCGCGAACATAGGTGAAAGGCGTCATGCCGCTGTCTCCGCCAGCATCGCCTCGATCGCCTCGACGATCCCGTTATGCGCTCCGCATCGGCAGAGATTGCCGCTCATGCGCTCGCGTATCTCCGCGCGTGTCACGACCGGTGAGGCGGTGATATCGAGGGTCACATAGCTGGGGTCGCCCCCGCGAAGTTCCTCCGCCATCCCGATCGCCGAGCAGATCTGGCCGGGCGTGCAATAGCCACATTGCAGTCCGTCATGCGCGATGAAGGCCTGCTGCAATAGGTGAAGATCGCCGCCTTCACCCGCTAGGCCTTCGATCGTCCGCACCTCGCTGCCGTCCGCCTGAGCCGCCAAGGTCAGGCAGGACAGGACGCGGCGGCCATCGAGAAGAACCGTGCAGGCGCCGCAGGCACCCTGGTCGCATCCCTTCTTGGTGCCGGTGAGATGAAGATGCTCGCGTAACAAATCCAGCAGCGAGACCCGGGCATCGCCGGGCGGTGGAACTTCCGTGCCGTTCACACATATCGTCATGACTTGGCTCCATCCGTTGGCGCGACGCGGCTCGTGCGATGTCACCCACAAAATACAACGAAGTTCGGACTATTCAATCATCGTTGTAGACGATCTTTGTAATCATCGCGATGAACCGATCTCGTTCCTCAGCCGACAGCCGCGAAAGCATCAGCATATACATTTGCCGATATGTCTCGACCTGGGCCTGGGCGTAGGCTGCGCCAGCCTCGGACAGCGTGAGCGCGACCGCCCGGCGATCCGCTTCGATACGCTCGCGCTTCAGGAAGCCTCGCTTCACGAGCCGATCCGTCGCCGAGGACAAGGTCGTCGTCGGCACCGCGAGGAAGCGCGCGACATCGGTCGGGCCGCAACCGGCATGGTCCGCGACATAGAGCAGCACGGCCTTGTCCAACTCGGCGAGCGGCCGCTCGGAACGCCGCGCGTCGGCCAGCTTGTATCGCCGCGCGAAGGTGTCGAACGCAGTGCCCAGTGCAGCGAGCTGTTCTTCGGTCGGATCGCTCATTTCGCCCACATATCGCGTCTTTGCCTGCGCGAGAAGCGCGACTGCGTGCAACCTGGCGGAACTGCTCAAGACGGGAAGTGCGATGCTTGTCGATGCGACGGCTGCTTTGCATCCTTTGTCGGTGTCCGTGCTTTGCGGCACAATGTTAAGACGGAGATGGATGGACGCAAGCGGCACATCGTCCCGAGAGGTTCCATACACAGCCGACCCTTCTTTGCCGTTCCGGGGCCAATTTTCGAGACCCAGGTCCGGAAGGGCAGCTATTCGAACTTCGCACCCAAAATGGCCGATTCCGGAATGGCGGGTCGGCCGCGGGTGACTCGGCAAAGCTGCCACACCATCGCCGAGGAACCTGCCGAGCCGCATTCGACCATTTGGGGATGTTAGACTTTCAGCCTTCCTCCAGCATAACGTCGATCATGGCCTGCCAAACATGTTTCGCCGTCGCACGGGGGTCGGTACTCTCCTCGTAGATAGCCGCGTCTATCATCTGCTGAGAGGGTTCTCGCAAGGAGGCGACGACGGATCGGACCAATTCTGTAGCGCTCAAATGAAAGTCGCCTTCAGGATCATAGAACGCCAGACGGGTTGCTGATTGCCTTTGAACCTCCGCGACGAGGGCATTGGCGGCTTGTTCAATCGGAGGGGGAGCCATAAAGCTATAACGCCGCACAGCGTCCATCGTTCATATGCCGAGAAGAATCGATGTGACCGTCAGGCAACCGAGTCCATGCGTTGTACACGCTGCCGCCGAGGCTTCGATCTCACTGCCGGAGGATGAGTCCGTTAGGTTCCTGATGTATTATGTGGTATATTGACGTATCCCAGTTTTGATTTCCAAACATGCTGTGACTGAGAGAGACTTATGCTCCCGTTTGGCAAGGAGAGCGACATGTCCATCTCAATATATTCTCCCTCTTCATCATTGCGGGAACGTGGTTTGCACGCCAACGTCGAGCGACAGGGGCTCGCCCTGGGGGCGGCACGGGAGCGGGCACGTTGCGCGGCTTCCCTTTCCCGAGAGCGTGAACGGAGACTGGAGGCAGCGATCGATGATTGGGAAAACGAAGGTGGCGCAGTTGCCGGAGTTCACCCGGCATCAAGGCCCAACTTTCTACGAAAGCTCAGCACGTTGCAACTATCTACCGATCTGTTTTGGGACGACACCTTTTCCGTGCGGTAATTCTGAATGGCCTGCTCGTTCTGATTGCGGGGGCTGGACTGGCTGTTTTGCTGAACGATTGAGGCCCAAGCCCACAGCACTTCAAATTAGTGGAGCGCAAATGCTGAACGCTACACGAAGCCAGCTCGAAATTTTTCGTTCCAAAGGCCGGTCCATCCGCTTCCTATTCTGACACCCGATTCTGGCGCCGAGCGGATAGCCACAGGATCTCGCCGGCGCATCGTTAGCCGTCGACCTCAACCGCCCTTGGATGCAAGCCAGATCGTGTGAACTACATGTTCCTCGCCCGCCAGCGCAGGGATGCTCACCTCCTCCACATCGAATCCGGCATTCTCCAGGCGATCGACGAAATCATCATCCGTGTAGGCCGACCATATGGCGAGAATGCCACCCGGCCTCAGTGCGTCACGCGCCGCCCGCAATCCCCAGTCGCAGTAAAGCCGCTCGTTGGGAAGGTGGATCATACCGTCAGGACCATTATCGACGTCCAGAAGAATGGCATCGAATTCGGCCCCCCGCCTGACGATCACGTCATGGACATCGGCCATCTCAAGCGACAGGCGAGAATCGACAAGATGGCCCTGAAACAGATGCGCTAGCGGCCCCCTTGCCCATTTGACGATCTCCGGCACAAGTTCGGCGACGACGACCTCAGCAGCCGGTGAAAGCGAGGAGAGCGCCGCCCCCAGCGTGAAGCCCATGCCCAGCCCACCGATGAGGATGCGGGCGTCACCTTGAGACAGCCGTTCGCATACCAGTGTCGCCAGCGCTTCTTCCGAATGGCGAACCTGATTGCCCATCAGTTCGTCTTCGCCGAACCGGATCGAATAATCGTCTCCTCGACGCCACAGGAGCAATTCACCTCCGTCGGGAAGTTGTGCGGTGTCAACCAGCTCTACCGGTGTTGCCGTCCGGTCATTCTGTGGCGCTAGAGCATCGTGCGCAAAAGTGGGAACCGGCTTTGCGCTCAAAACGATGCGACAACAAAAGCTTAGAGCGCGCGGCCTGCGTCCGATTTAACGTAGCGCGCTCTAGCATGGTCATTCCGCGTTACGATCGCGACTTCGTCTGATCATATTGGCCAGATTCGGCCTTGAACACGTCGCGAGCGAAGGTACGGACCGCGGCCGCGGATTTGAAGGTCTCCTCCTGCATATGCGATGTGACCAGCGGATAGCCCTGGGAATTGTAGCGGGTCTCGCGCACCGTGAGCCGGAAATTCCCATCATCATCCTTGGAGATTAGATAGGGGCGGATTGCTTCTCGGCTCATGGAGATTCCTCACTGTAACTTGGATGATCGCAGGGCGAATACTCTACCGGGGGATGAAGTCAGCCCACCATCGCGATGACAACGCGCTTCAATTCGCTGCTCGACAGGGTCGTCGGGCGGCCGAGGGCAGGGAGGCGAGCCTCCGGCCTGCGCAAGGACGAGGAGCGGGATGCGGGTTTATCGGGTTTGGAAAATATATTCATAGATGGTCCTCGCGGCGTGAGCCGCATTTGTATAGTGTCCCTCGCTGCACGGCGCGGCCTTTGATCAGGCGCTTGCGACGATGGCGGCGACGGACATGGGGTTGTATCTGCAAGGGTGCCGCACCAGCCAAAAGGCTTTGCGGCATCCCGCTCAAGACGATAGCCGGTTCTTGCGTGCGAGATATCGCGCATCGCGGGCTGATTTGTGTTCAGCCTCACCGATTTCGGGCTTTTGCTTGACCGTCTTCGCCGCGGCCATTTCCTTGGCCTGCTCACGTTTGGCCGCTTTTTTTGCTCTTTCGCCGCGAGCAAGATTTACTGGCGCTTTTCCCGCGCTGCAGCTTCCTTTGCCAGTCGGCGTTCTGCTTGCTCGGGGGTAACGGCCTGAACCACGGGCATTTTCGTCCGCAGTCGCTCGAGAACCTCTGTCCGGGCGCTCGCCGCAGCGGCTATGCGCTCCTGGAAATGCGGTTCCTTATATCTTTTCATTAAGAGGAAGGTCCTGTTTCAAATTCGCGTAGGGGCCGGCCGAAGTCGCCCGTCCCTCCGTCAGGCAGGCTGAAGGTTGGTTGCCGATGCCTTGCCGCGCTGATCCCTTTCCAGCGTGTAGGACACACGCTGATCCTTCTCAAGCTTGCGCATGCCCGCGCGTTCAACCGCGCTTATGTGCACGAAGGCGTCGCCGCCGCCGCTTTCCGGCGCGATGAAACCATAGCCTTTGTCGGCATTGAAGAATTTGACTGTTCCGATGATCATATTGGAGCTCCTTGTCCAAGTTTCATGGGTATCCGCGACAATGCGGGCATCCCGGCTTGAAGAGGCAAATGTGGGACAAGGAGAGCCGAAGCGGCCCGATATCCGTCGAAGCGCGACGTTCAGCGAAGCGTTCATAGCACAAATCGACGGAAATGCAAAAGCCGATCCGGGCCGATCGATCGAATGCTTATCCATCTGCTGGTAATTCCGTCTTCAGTTTCCTTTGATTTTGCACTGCGATC
The DNA here is from genome assembly GCF_019873065.1 of Sphingobium sp. PNB. Taxonomy (NCBI): domain Bacteria; kingdom Pseudomonadati; phylum Pseudomonadota; class Alphaproteobacteria; order Sphingomonadales; family Sphingobiaceae; genus Sphingobium; species Sphingobium sp. PNB. The sequence continues at coordinate 470 of NZ_JAINEZ010000119.1, read as the reverse complement.
GCACCTGTGCCACGACTCAACGCCGCAGCGCGCTGCTCATTTTGAGCGCGCCGCCTCATCGCGCCTGGCTTGAGCAAGCGCATCGTTCAAGGTCGAATACCGCCAGTCACGATAATGGTAGCGATATACCGGCACCTTTATGATGCCATAGCGAACCATGAGTTCCGTTTCGTCTGCCAGGTCAACTGTCATCTTCTGTCCAATCCTGGTGAGCACGGGTTGACGAGCAAGATTACTGCCGACCGCCGGCTGCGGGTCGGGCAAGGAGCTGGACCGCACCCTCCACCCTTGAATATCCCGCTGGATCGGCAATCGCCAAATCGAGGGGCCGTGCGCCAAGCGAGGCATTGTGGGTGTTTAGAAAGCGGATTGCTTCCTCCGGCCCTAGCCCGGTTTATTCGTAATGCCGTTTCCTCTGCCGCACCCGGGCCTGTTGCACGGGTCGCTTAAGGATCAGGGCGAGCGATCGT
>NZ_JAINEZ010000118.1:0-13034 GCF_019873065.1 Sphingobium sp. PNB | reverse complement strand
CCGCCTGCAAAGCATAGGCCGGATCGAACGCTCGTCGAATATCCATAAGATTTTAGAGTGCTACGCCCACCCGCGCACAGGTCTCTCATAAGTTCATCAGATGCAGTTTTCGCTAGGCCGATCAATGTAGCTAGGAAAGTATTCCGTCCCCCGCCTCGGGTGGCTACCAGGTCCGCAGCGGAAAGCAGCTCACTGATGAATTCTTCTGTGCCACGCTGCCTGATTGATGCAAGGCCGTTATAAAGGTGCGGCGTATTGTGGCCATTCATAGCGACCGTCAGATGCCTCAAACGCCAGCATCATTTACGGCGCAGCGACCCTCATCGGGGTAAACCGGAGGATTTTCTTGCGGGGGGAGCTACCTCTAACAGCGGTCTAGTTGGAGGAACATCGAGAAGTTTTATGAAGGTAATCTCATCTAAAAATTCAAACTCAAATCTCAGCGCCGTAGGCGCCATGGTTATGGGATTATGGAGAAGTTAGAGAGTTAAGAGAAGTCGCACCTGATGCGAATCGTGCTGACTCCACGATTCGCAGATTTTGGGGTCGGCGCGATGGCACGATAGATCATCCGTGATGGCACGTTCTCAGCGGCGCGATAGCACGATCGGGCTTCTGTGATAGCACGATTGCCTAAACTGAGAGCGGCGACACTCTGGCTCTGATAGCACGATGGAATGCAGTCGTGGCCTATCTACTTTCGTCGCTAAGCCCCGGCTTCGAATCAGTTTTCTTGCTGTTTCGGCTTTTCCCACCATTGCCGAAAACGAGTTGTGAACGACTCTAACGTGCTATCGGGGATGAGCTTTCCGCCGATCCAAAAATGCCTTGTGGATGTTCATCGTGCTATCAGGCACCGGGCTGTCACATTCGTCAAACATCTTTCTTGCAGGTGGCTTACCGTTGCAGGGTTCAGCCAGTTCGCATTTCTCGATCTCCCTAGGTATTAATGTGCCTAAATGAGGACTTCCCCCTCTCCTGCCGTCAGACCGCGGATCGATCACGCGTAGCGATTGCATAGTCAATCGCGGCGTCAGTCCTGTTAGGGACTTTCGATCCGAGACGTGTATGTGCTGGAGCCTGAGGACGCATCGATTACCATGATGGCAGTGTATTGGGTGGGCCGTGCGGTAAAATGAAGAAGTGCGGTGTGACCGACTTACAGGCCAGTCCTTCCTTGAACGCGCATTGCGAAGTGGGGTTTTGAGTCAAATAAACTTGGGGGAGCCGTAAGCGTTCCCCTGCTATACCAATGCAAAGGGTCGCTGATCTCGCTCAGAATGCTGAAACGTAGAGGCAGGGTTCGGAAGTCGCCATGCGAGCAGCTTCAGCAATGGACAAGATTGTGCATAGCGGCGCTGATAATAGCCGACGTGGAAGCTAATTATTTGTCTGCAGCATCAGCGGAACATCCCGCTTTAATAACCGGCAACTCGCCCTTTGGCAGGGGGCATCCGGATTCGCCTAACAGGCATAAGCGTAGAATTCGTTCGGCTACCGTGACCAAATGGGACGCAGAGATTGCACGCTTAAATGGGCAGGCGGTCGTAAGATCATCGCACCGCGTTACGAGAAATCGGGTGCTCGTACCTGCTTGACTTACTTAAGCCGCTGAGCGCTGGTGGATGCAATCGTTTAGTCGGGAGCGATGCCTCAAATCGACTAACACAAACTTTGAAGCGGACCACGTACCGGGGAGGCATGGGGGGGGGGCGAAGGCTCGTGTTGCCGAAGGCAACATCTTATCTATTTCATTGAAAAAACACGATAATAATGGATTTTGCGCTTTCTTGTTCTTAGAAACCTTGGGGCTGCTGGCTGAGGTCAGATTCATAGCTTCTGTATCCCGTTGTGAACGAAATAATCGTCTATCTGGTGTTTCCAAAGATATTGCGCATCGGCTTCCAACTAGCCGTACTCGAGAGAGCCATTGAATTCTTATTCGATTTTCGAAGAGGATAAGAGCCGGAAAGGGGAGGGGGGCAGATATCAGCCCCGTTGCACTGACGTCGTCCTGACGCATGCTCGCATCGTGCTATCAGACACGGCCTTGAGAGTGGCGTAACGGAGGTCTTGTCAGGGGACATCCTCTACAGTTGGGCGTGGAGCACCAGGGTAAATATGAGGCATTTCCGCTATCCGCGATAGCACGATGAACCGTACATTCTGATCTAATAGGAGTTGCCGAGAGGCATCTTTTCAGCGGGAGGAAGCCGACTTCCAACCGATGGGACGCAAACTAAGTCATCTGCAAACCCTCTAAGCCGGTTAACTGCCGGGCAAGGTGTGCTTGTTCCGCTGGTGATGGCTCTTCATGAAAAAGTAGAAGCGCTTGGAATAATTCGCCGGCAATTCGGTAAGGTTGTTTGCAATGTAATTATCAAACCTCGCCATCAGAACGTCGAGGTCCCAGCCTGGGAAATCCCGGCGAATGGCAGTGTAGGTTTCCTGATCGATTACATCTTGTGCACGGTTACCGCGGCGCCGGGTTGCCGGCTTTGCAGATGAAACGGGGGCAGGGGAGGGCGAAAGGGTTTTTGGCCCTTGTGAAGACACGCGAAAGCCATTTGCCGTGCTGGCAACCAAGGCTGCCATGTCGGCCGGGGAAACAAGATCCTCGGGATCTATTAGCGTTTCCGCAAGGCGTTTAACGCTCCGCGTTCGCGTGGCCGGCACAACCTCTCGTTTTGGTTCTGCTGCGGAAGGGGCGGGTAGAACTTGCTGAGGCTTTGCCTTCCCCTGCCAGTCTTTGCGCATTACCATCCAAAGCTTTGGATGGGCCGACTTCTCGTCCAGCACCTCTAGATGCAATTCGGGCAAGGAATCGGCACGCGCAATGGCCAGCAGCGACGCCTTGAACTTAGCTGACGTTTGCTCGCTACCGCTCTTCTGAAGAAGTGTGTCGAAACCGATAGTAAAGCCTTCCGCACCATTACCGCCGGCGTGCTTGCGTGCAGCGCGATAGAGCCAACGCTCTATCCCTCCCTTAAGATCAAAATACGCGGGATCGACGGTCAAGACGGACTTTTGGTCCAGGACGCCGTCGAAAAACCATTTTGCAAGCGTCACTTCGATGCACAGGACTTTATTGCGTCGCTCGTCGATCAACTGGGTCCAGCTATCGATCCACGAGAAAGTCACTTCCCTGGATTTGCCCTTCGCGCAAATATTCGTCTTTATGGTGGTGGCCTGCAGCCGATCGAGCGCGTCGCGCATCCGCTCATAGGCTCTCCCGGATGTATCACGGCGGATCAGTTTCATAATATCCGCTGGATGAACGCGGATCGTAGGAGACAAGTTGTTCGAGCGCTGCCGCTGCTCGTTCAAATAGGATGCGAAGAAGATCATGATGTCCGCGTCCCATATAGTCGCCATCCCGTAGTGCGGGTTGGCTGAAACGTGGACGCTCACCTGGCCATTAGGACTAAGATATTGGATCGGCTTCACGCGCTTCTTCGCTAGCGAGAAGAAGGGGCGTTGCATCGTCTCCTGATAGTCGCGCAACGATATATCCCCAAAGTCTGGCAGGGGCGTGAACATCTCAAAACTGAGCTGGACCTGCCGGCCAAGACTAGGGGGGGATTCCACCATTTTCTAAAACGCTCGAACGCTAAAAGCTGCAAGATGTTGCCGTCGGCAACATCCATGCGAACATAATGATTTTAAACGGCAAATCGGCCATTTTGTGCATTTGACAAATGGGCGCTGAGCTTGCCTCACGCCTTACCCTTTGCCCAAATCCTGGAGCGCTCAATGGCAGCCCTCAAGCTCTCCATGAGCTCGTCAATGGAACTCTCAGAAGGAACGATCTTGATCATCAACTCGCTGGCGCGATCACGTTCGACCACTCCGAATTCACGGCCCGATTGCGTAAGAAGGCTCTGCTTTTGCCTCCGTGCCCGGGCTTGCTTATTGTTCGCCGCAGACAGCAACCGCGTCACCACTTCATTGGCGGGGATAATCGCTTCGTCGAAACTCTGTTTGAGGCTCTGTTCCTCTGCGATCGAGCGGGCAGCATCTTCCATTCGCTGGCGCTTTTCCTGATCATCAATCAAAGGCAGGAGAGGCTTCGCGAAATGGAGAGTCAGATCGCGCGGTGAGCCAAAGGCAGAGACAATCGTCTGCGGCATCTCGGCAAGAGCAATATAGCGGGAAAGCGTGCCGGGACTCAGCTTCAGTCGCTCGGCCATCCGGCGCTGCACGCCTTCATAATGGGACTTGAGGGCCTCGCGATAATTTGTCGCCCGTTCGTAGTCGGAGATATCTTCCCGTTCACGGTTTTCGATATCCGCGACGCGAAATGCTGCCTCGTCGGTTAGATCCTCGATCGATGCATAGAGGCTGATCTCGGGATGATTATTGGCATTGAGCCAGGCGATCGCCCAATGCCGCCGCGTACCGGTGATCAGTTCATAGCGCTTCTCCCCATTGGGGGTCGGACGGACGATGACAGGAATTCGGTTCCCATTTTCCGCGACGAGCGAGTCAATCAACGTGCGGACTCGATCTTCGCTCAGGGCTGAATAGTCCCGTGCGTTGCCCGGCCAGATCGACACTTCATCAGGCTTGAGCGAAATCGCCGGCTTTTTTAGCATCTTGGCGGCTTCTTCGAAATTATCGAGCCGCCGCGTCGCGAAATTCATTGGTTTGCGGGCGCGGGACTGGGCTGGCCCTTCAGCAGCGGACGTGCTCTCACCTTGCTCTGCAGCCGCATTGGCAATGACTTCGTCGAATAACGCGCGCTTGCTCATGCGGCCTCACCATCCAGCATATTTTGATCGCCAAAACCCGTCAGACTCGTGGAGGGCCATTGTTGCCGGATCACATGAAGGATCTCCGAAAAAACCAGATCGAGGTTGTCTCGGCAACGGGTAAAGGTTTTGTGCGAGGAGATCGGCTTGTCGGACTCATAGACCGACCGGAACTCCTGTACCGAATTCTTGATTTCTTCAGACGCTAGAATGGGATTGGTCAACATGTTCGTGCCGCACATCTGCTGCAAGATACGCAGCATACCGGCCTCCCCATCGGCGGATCGCGAGTAATTTGAGGCAACAACTCGAATAAAGTCGTAATTCACGCCCATGTTATATTCATTGAGAGCTTCCAGCGTGTCGGCAATGTTGGTCATGAAGTGAATTGTCGATAGAAAATCGAGCTGCCGGGCCGGAACCGGGACAACGAGACCGCTCGCAGCGGCCATAACATTCATCCCGAGAAATCCCATTGCTGGAGGTGGATCGAGTAGCATCACATCAAATTCGCGGCGAACTTGACTGATACCGGCCCTGAGCAAACCGAACCTACGCATGATCTCTTCGCGCCCTTCCGCGCCTGCGACCATGTGCCACTCAATTTCACCCAGGCCTAGGCTCGACGGGACGATCTTGGTCGTTGGCCAAGCGGTATCACGGATGGTGCGGCGAAATTCGCTGAGCGGCGCGGAAGGAGCCAAGAAATGCGCAAGCGTCTCGTCGCTATCCCAGAGTTCTTCCTGGTCCACGTCGAACAAGGAACTGGTCGAGGCTTGAGGATCGCAATCTACGACGAGTACCCTTAGCCCCTGAAGCGCAAGATAATCGGCCAGATGCTTGGTGATCGTGCTTTTCCCGACGCCACCCTTGAAATTCTGAACGGCTAAAACGACCGCAGGCTCATGTGCCTGCTTTCCCGGAATGATCCCGAGAGACTGACGGATGAGCGTCAGATCCTCGAGCGTGTAATAGCGCCGACCGTTGGCACCAATCTTGGGGGCCGGCAGCCGACCTTTCGCCTCTGCCTTAGTCAACGCCTCGGGAGTGCGACCGATTAAATCCGCTGCGCGTCCCGGACCAAAGGTCAATTCGAGATTTTTCCGGGCCCGCGGTCGAAAAGCGACCTTCTTCAACTGGGCACTAAGGGCCTCACCGTTTTCGACCATGGCCTTCAGGTTGGAAACGGTATCAATCATAAAGGAGCCCCAGCCGAATCATTCGCGAAGTACGGTTGCCAATAAAATATGAAGCATCGCTATGGTTGTCAATAAATTGCCGGTTTAGGAGATTTTTTCCGAACTAGGTTGCGACGGAAGGTTCGAAAATGCTCTTTTGCCACGAACCACCTGTATCTGCAGCCACCTTTCCTCGTACCCAGAAGGTGCGAAAGGCAATGCCCTGTACTGATTTCCCGCCTCAACATGCACACGGCGCGAAAGGACGGGGACAAATCACCGCATACTCGTCCCTTGGTTGGCCATGTGCCAAGGTGAGGATGCTTTGCGCGAGTTCGGACGAAGCAGCACAATAGCCCCGTCACGCAGCGATACGCTGCGGCTCACCTTCTCAAAGAATCCAGTCCGCATCTGAAAATCGTTTGACCGATGGCACTTGATCGCTCCAACCAGCGGCGGCTTATCTGCCGATAAGCTTCACCCCTATGTCGTCGGCCAATTTGACGAGTCCCGCATAAGTCGCGTCATCTCCGACAAGGTCAACCGATGGCGCGGTAAGGGTCAAAAGACCCGGCGCAAGCCGGTCCCCAAAGAGGATGATCGCCTGAGCAGTGTCGTCCTGGCGAGACACCCAGCATAAGCCTTGCACGTCGGCGCATTGGGCATGAACCGCTTCGGCCCATGCTCGCGTCTGCGGGTAGAGATCCTTTTCCGTGTCAATCAGATCGGCGCGTGGGATACCAAGCTTCCGCAGGGCCTTGTTGGTGAGGTTCGCAAGCGTCAGCTCGGCAGCTGAAATGAGCTGCGAATGATGATGATGCCGGATTTTCCGCTTGGCGACTGTCTTCAGGCCCGCTGCAAAGGGGACATCGTGGAAGACAGTTTCCATCACTGCACACTCGAAGGTCGTGCCGCCATAGACGGTTGGGATAGGATTGCCGGCGGCATCACAGATCGGACTGAACCGCGCATTGCCGTTGAGACCGGGATTAAACTGATCCGCCGTGTACACATCTGGATGGACACGATGAATGATCTCGCCAGATGTCCAGCTTGTCCGCTTCACCAACTTATCGAGGTCCGACGGCGGTGCCTTGATCAACCGCGTCGCACCAATGCCGGCAGCCGCGCGGGTCGCTGTCGGGACATCAGGAGCGGTGGACTTGCTGGACATTGGGGTGGCCGGACGTTTGGCCTTACCCATGCAGCACCCCTGCCATCTCGTCTTCGGCCGCCGCAAGCACGCGGTCAGGCGCGCTCGCCAAAATATCCTTCGGCGCCACGCCACCCAGGAAGCTGTTCGCAGACGCGAACCAGACCGCGATATCCCAATCTTCCAAATCATTGCCGAACAGCTTCAGGATTGGCGCGAGCTGCTTGACAGGGCGATAGCCCGCATCTGCATCGAGGGCGTAACCAGGATAATAGTCGCTGCCATTGCGCCGCAAGGCGAAGATCTTGCCCTCGCGCTTCCACTTGTTGGGCTGCGCGCTGGCATTTTGTCCGCTAAAACCAGCAATCTCTGATAGTTGGGCAGCGCTCAACCATTCTCCGCTTTCCAGAACCGCCTTGCGCGCTTCGGCGTTCATCCTCGCTTCGGTCAGCAGGTGCTCGGGCAACGGAACCTGTGGGACAAGGGCGTCGACCAGCTTTTCGAGCGTCGCATTTTCCTGATCAGCGATCTTGCGTACGATCATCGGTGCAATGAGGCGCACGGCCTCTGCAAATGCCGCAGTAATCCGCTTGCTGCCATGGTCGAGCTTGAGCGCAACGATCTGGTCATCGTCCGCCCCCTTCAGCCGCTCGCGGATTTCATGCACAGAACCGGCCAGCGCCTCAATGCCGAGACTGGCCAGTTCGCTATTGGGGATCGATGCCATCATCTGTTCCATTCGAATATCTCGGTTATCAATATACAGTGATAATCTTAATATTCAATGGTCCATCGTGACCGAGCCGGTTTGCTTTCGTAGGCAGTCGTAGCCGGTACTCGGGAACGCTCATCGCTCACGTGTACGAGACGATGGAAACCGCCGCCGACACACTCACGAATAATGCTTCGACATGGCGCTTGCTGGACCTATGCTCCCCGTCCAACGACTCGTAGGAGAGGGCATAATGAGGACGTCGAACGACGCCGGCTATCCATTCCATCGGTCACAGCCAGAGGCACGAAAGGCCATCGACGCGCTCCTTCGTGGGGATTGCGCAGAAGCTATTTGCATCCAACCCGAACTTGCCCTTCGCCCGCAAATGCGCGCCATGGCCGCGATGCGGCCCCCTTCATTCATGCATTAGAGGATTGCCGCGGTAGCCCGTCCGCGTCCTGCAGGTATCGGCATCGAGGAGATGTTACCGCCGCGTTCGCCGATGGGACCGGCACGCAAAGCAATCCATATTCAGGCTTGCAGCAATAACCCTTAATAAGAGCGTCCGCGGCACGCTCATATTAAGGGTTATTGGTCATTGGCACCGGACCCAGGCACGCGCGAATTGTAGCTGCCATGGCCGTAGCGAGGCCGGAAGAGAGGTGGCCGGGTTGGTCTGAACAGGGATCGGCACTTGATAAGTGGATCGTCTGCCGGTTCTTTGCTCGCACTGCCGATATGGGGCGTCATGTAGGGAGGGCGTAGCCCGACCGGAGTGACGCCCCATATCGGCGGCCAAATTAGCTTCGCTGGCCTTTGGCTCATGCTGCCATCGCCAGCGGCAGGTTGTCAAAATATGCCTGGTCCGGGGTCCGGGCACCAAGGCTCGAATGCGGCCTCCTTGCGTTGTAAAAGTTCAGATAACGACCGATCGATACCCGGGCTTCGCTGACCGCGGCGTAGGCGCGGAGGTAAACCTCCTCGTATTTCACCGAGCGCCACAGGCGCTCGACCACCACATTGTCGCGCCATGCGCCCCGTCCGTCCATGCTGATGGCGATTTCCTCCCGGTGCAGCACGCTGGTGAAGGCGAGCGAAGTGAACTGACTGCCTTGGTCGGTGTTGAAAATCTCCGGTTTTCCGAAGCGCGCGAGCGCTTCCTCCAATGCTTCGACACAGAAGTCGGCCTCCATCGTGATCGACACCCGCCAAGCCAGGACCTTCCGGCTGAACCAATCGACGATGGCCACGAGATAGACGAACCCCCTCGCCATCGGGATGTAGCTGATGTCCGTCGCCCAGACCTGGTTGGGCCGCACAATCGGCAGTTTGCGCAGCAGGTAGGGGTAGATCTTGTGCCCTGGCATCGGCTTCGATGTGTTCGGGCGACGGTAAATCGCCTCGATCGCCATCTTCTTCATCAGCGTGGCGACATGCTGGCGGCCGATCCCGATGCCTTCCTGCCGCAGCAGATCGCGCAGCATCCGACTGCCTGCGAATGGAAATTCGAGGTGCAACTCGTCGATGCGCCGCATGATCGTTAGATCCGCCGCCGAGACCGGCCTGGGCAGGTAATAGACGCTCCCCCGGCTGATCCCCAGTTCCCGCGCCTGCCGGGCCAGCGGCAAACTGTGCGAACGGTCGATCATCGTTTTGCGCTCGGCAACAGACCGGCCTTCCCGAGCGCGCCGGCCAAAAAATCATTCGCCAGCGTCAACTCGCCGATCTTGGCGTGCAGCGTCTTCACGTCGACCGGCGGTTCGCCCGTTTCCGACGCGTTGCCCGAACCAAACACGCCTGCTGCGCCCTCCAGCAACTGGCTACGCCACGTCGTGATCTGGTTCGGATGCACGTCAAATTGCTGCGCCAACTCGGCCAGCGTCTTCTCGCCCTTCACGGCAGCCAATGCCACCTTCGCCTTGAAAGCCGGGCTGTGGTTCCGGCGGGGTCGTTTGCTCATCTCTGCTCCTGTCTCGCGGCCATCCTGGCCGCCGTCAGGCAGAAAATCCACTTAGCTCACTGTCCAGTTTTGCCAGGCCACCTCTGAAGAGAGAAGAGGGGGAGGGGCATGAGCAGGAGAAATGCTTATGTCCCTCATTGCGCACAAACCATCCCAGGAACTCGTCGATCTGGTCCAGGCCCTTGGTGGCAGGTGGCACGGTCCCATTGCCATGTGCCGGTGCCCGGCCCATGCCGACAATGATCCGAGTCTATCCCTTCGGCAGGGCGATCGGGGTATATTGGTCACCTGCTTTGCCGGCTGCACCCGTGAGGACGTTCTTCGAGAATTGACCCGGGTTCGCATCACCCAGCGCGGAACGCCACCTGAAACGACAAGCCGGGCTGGCACCGGCAACGCCGTTCGCGTCTGGAACGAGGCCGTGGACGTTCGTAACACGCTTGGCGAACGCCATCTGGCGCGGCGTCACTTCACCACGATTCCGCCGGATGTCCGCTATCATCCGCGCTGTCCCTATTTGCCCAAACCTCACACCCAGTTCCTACCCGCTTTGCTGGTCGCAGTTCGCGAGCGACGGCAACTGACGGCGATTCAGCGAATATTCCTCGACCCGGAAACGGCTGACTACACACACAAGGCGATGCTGGGAACGCCCCGGCACGGTGCGTGGCAGGGTGGATATCCTCGCCGGATTCTGGGGATTGCCGAAGGCTTCGAAGACGCCCGCGCCTTCACATTGCTGCGCAACATTCCCTGCTGGGCGTCCCTCGGCGCGCGCCGATTTGATCAGCTGATCATCCCTGATCATGTCGAGATCCTGATGCTCGCCCACGATAATGATCCTGAGGGCCTCCGTGCCGCCAACGTGGCCGCTCAGCGCTATGCTCGGCCGCGTCTCGCTATCCACCATGCTCCGCCGTCCGTGAATTTCGGTGATTGGGCCGAGCTTCTCGCCGCCCGCATGGAGCAGGGGGCGAACCTTCCTGGCTGATACGGTCCGGGACAGGAAAGGGGAGGGGGATCGGGAGAAGGTGCAGCTGCCAGGAGGGCAGCCAACCTTCGGAGATCTTCATGACCGACCTGTTCGAGGCAACCGCCCGCGCCGACCGCGAGGCCGCTGACTTGCTTTGTCGCCATCTTGACGGCAATGAACCGATAACACGTCGCCACCTCAATGATGCCATGGTGCAGGCCTTCGGCGGAAGCGATGCCGACGGCCGCTGGACCCAGCGCGACAGCTTCGAGATCCTTGAACATGCGCTGGCGCTGCATCTGGTGCGGCAACCGACGCCGCCATCATCGCTGACCGAGGTGCGAGCCGCCATCACCTTGGTTGACCGCTTGCCCACCCAGACGGTGCGCAGCGAGCAACAGATTGCCTGGCAGCAATTCTCCACCCCCGTCGATATCGCTGCGCTGGCTGTGGTGCTCGCAGATGTGCAGCACGATGACATCATCCTGGAACCCAGCGCGGGCAACGGCCTACTGATCGCCCAGTGCGGTCCACATGAATCGTTGCACCTCAACGAACTGGATCCAGCCCGCCGCGCGCGGCTCGCCTCCGCATTCCCTCATGCCAGCATCACCGGCCATGACGGGGCGACGCTCAATTCCACCCTCGCATCAATCGAGCGGCCGACGCTCGTTCTCATGAATCCGCCTTTCGCGCGCTCGTTTGGACGCGGTGCCGATGACTATGCCGCCGTTCGTCATCTCCAGGCCGCGCTCAGGATGCTTCGCCCAGGTGGAAGACTCGTCACTATCATGCCCGACTGGTTCAGCAACAACGGTCGGATGCGCGACCAGTTCGAAACCACCCTGCGCGATACAAGCGTGCGAACCTCGCTGCGCTTGGAAAAATGCTACACCAAGCATGGCACATCGATCGCCGTCAGGTTGTTCGTGATCGACAAAGTGCCGGGCGGCACAGTTCCATCGACGATCCAGCGGGCCTCCGTTGCGGATTTCCTAGATTGCTGCACGGTTGCTGCGCGCTCGGAGGTTCGGACCGTCACGGCCCCCGCGCCCAAACGTAGCGCGGGCATCTCCCTGTTCCGCGCGGTCAAAAGCACCAAGCCCGCGCCACGACCCTGGCATGCGCCGGTGAAAAATGATGTCCTGCCGGTCGATTACACGCCGCTCGATATCCCGGCGCCGCTGCTCGAACAGACCGGCATCTATCTTCCCTATCGGCCCAGCCGTATAGCTTTCACATCCGCCGGCGAACATCCGACCGCACTGGTGGAGTCGATCGCCATGGGGTCGATCCCGGCGCCCATCCCAAGCTACGTCCCGCATTTGCCCGAACGGACCGTCACGGAACGGCTGCTCTCCGCATCCCAGCTCGAAACCGTCGTCTATGCCGGCCACGCCTGGTCGCAATTCCAGCCGGGACGCTCCAGGCCTGACAAGGAGGGCGTTGGCCTTGTCATAGCCGAAGATGGCGACCGTTATCGCAAGGGCTTTTTCCTGGGCGACGGCACCGGGGCAGGGAAGGGGAGGCAGGTCGCCGCCTGCATCCTCGACAATTGGCTCGCCGGCCGTCGCCGCAACATCTGGGTTACCAAGAATGAGCCGCTGCTCGAAGACGCGCGCCGCGACTGGACTGCGCTCGGTGGCGTCGCAGCCGATATCCAGCCGATCAACAACTGGAAGATCGACGAGCCCATCACGCTCCAGGACGGGGTGTTGTTCGTCACCTATCCGACCCTCCGCTCGATGCGATCCGATCATAGCCGCTTGCGGCAGATCATTGAGTGGGCAGGGGCTGATTTCGAAGGCGTGATAGCCTTCGACGAAGCCCATGAGATGGGCGGCGTGGCAGGCGGGGAAGGGGCTCTTGGCGCCAAGGCTGGATCGCAACAGGGTATCTGCGGCGTCCGGCTCCAGAACCATCTTCCGCTCGCTCGCGTCCTCTATGCGTCGGCCACCGGCGCCTCCGAGGTCAACAATCTTGCTTATGCGGTGCGCCTGGGGCTGTGGGGACCAGAAACGGCCTTCGCCGATCGGGAACGGTTCATCACCGACATCCGTCAGGGCGGCATTGCGGCCATGGAATTGGTGGCGCGTGATTTGAAGGCCATGGGCCTCTACCTTTGCCGGGCGCTGAGCTTCGCCGGCGTTGAATATGATGTGCTCAAGCACAGCCTGACCCCGGCACAGATCGAGATCTACGACATCTATAGTTCGGCGTGGACGCTGTTATGGCGAGCTGCGCATAAGATCGCTTATCGCGAGGAAGCGGTAATGCGGAGGAGCGCGGCGTAGTCCTGCAAAG
>NZ_JAINEZ010000117.1:0-13508 GCF_019873065.1 Sphingobium sp. PNB | reverse complement strand
TTCCCCTCCCGCCTGCGGGAGGGGAATGACCTGAATCCACCTAAGCCGGGCTTTTAGGGCTAAAGGCGTCCCAAAACGCGCGCTGTTTCTACGAATTCCTCGACGCTGACGGTTTCCGCGCGGCGTTGCGGGTCTATGCCGACCGCCTCCAGCGCTTCGAGGGCGCCGGGCAGGCCCTTGAGGCTCTGGCGCAGCATCTTGCGGCGCTGGCCGAAGGCGGCGGCGGTGAGGCGTTCGAGATGCTTCAACTGCACGCCTTCGGGGGCGGGTTTGGGCGTGATGTGGACGACCGCCGACATGACCTTGGGCGGGGGCGTGAAGGCGCTGCGGTGGACCTTCATCGCGATGCGGGCGTCGCTGCGCCATTGGGACAGCACGGCGAGGCGGCCATAATGATCGCCATTGGGTTTCGCCACGATCCGCTCGGCAACCTCCATCTGGAACATGAGCGTCAGGCTCGACCACCAGGGGAGTGGAGACCAGTCGGTGGAAAGCCAGCCGATGAGGAGGGCGGTGCCCACATTATAGGGCAGGTTGGCGATGATATGCGCGCCTTCGCCTGCCTCGGCGCGGGCGTCGACCGCCATCGCGTCGCCGGAAATCACCCGGAACTGGCCGGGAAAGGCCTCCGACAGTTCGGAAAGCGCGGGCAGGCAGCGCCGGTCGCGCTCGACCGCCACCAGCCTTGCCCCGGCGCGCAGGATCGCGCGGGTCAGGCCGCCGGGACCGGGGCCGACCTCGAAGGCGGGCTGATCCTCAAGCGGGCCGGGGATGGCCGCGATCCGGTCCAGCAACTGTTCGTCCAGCAGGAAATTCTGGCCGAGCGCCTTGCTGGCCTGCAACCCGTGGGCGGCGATGACGTCGCGCAGCGGCGGGAGCTTGGGCGGCGGGAGCTTGGAGCGGGTATCTGCGGCCATGAGCCTCAGCAGCCGGGGGTCAGCCGGGCGCGTGTCGCTTCGGCGGCCATCCGGATCGCGGCCATCATCGCGCTGGGATTGGCGCTGTCCTTGCCCGCAATGCCGAAGGCGGTGCCATGGTCGGGCGAGGTGCGCACGATGGGAAGGCCCAGGGTGATGTTCACCCCCTCGTCGAAATTCAGCGTCTTGATGGGGATCAGCGCCTGATCGTGATACATGCAGAGCGCCGCGTCATAGGTTTCGCGGGCGCGGCTGTGGAACAGGGCGTCGGCGGCGAGCGGCCCCTGAATGTCGTAACCTTCCGCCTGGAGCGACTCCACGGTGGGGCGGATGACGTCGATCTCCTCCCGCCCCAGCGCCCCGCCTTCGCCCGCATGGGGATTGAGGCCCGCGACGACCAGACGGGGACGGCCGATGCCGAAATTGCGCTGGAGCCCCTTTGCCGTGGTGATGGCGCGGGCGCGGATCAGGTCGACCGTGAGCACGGACGACACCTCTGCCAAGGGGATGTGGATGGTGATCGGCACGACCTTCAGCGACGGCCCCGCCAGCATCATCACGGCGTTGTGGGGCGCGACGCCGCAGCGTTCCGCGATGAATTCGGTCTGTCCCGGATGGGTGAAGCCGACGCCGTAGAGCTGTTCCTTGCCCACCGGGGCGGTGACGATCCCGGCGGCCGAACCGCTGCGGGCGAGGCCGACCGCGACCTCCAGCGCCTGAAAGGCCGTGCGCGCGCCATCCATGCTGGGCGTGCCGGGCGTGATCTCGCCCGCCTCCGCCACCTGCAGGCATGGCAGGGCCTTGTCGAAGACCTCCACCGCTTCCTCCGGCGTGCTGACCGGCTCGACCGGGCCGAGCCAGACGGCGCGCAGGGACGCGGCGTCGCCCACGGCGAAAAAGGGCGACAGGCCCCGCGCCTCCCGCATGACCCAGCTTTTGGCGACGATTTCCGGCCCGATTCCCGCCGGATCACCGAGCGACACGGCGAATGGCGGCATATCCGCCGGATCAGTTATAGTCGATAACGGCATCGCGGCGGAGATCGCGCAGATAGATGCGGGCGCGCTTGTTGACCCGTTCTTCCTCCAACTGCGCCATGATCTGTTCGGCATTGGGCGCGGCGGCGGAGGAGGCTTCGTCACGGCCGCAGACGACCAGCACGCGCACGCCGTCGTTGATCGAGCCGAAGGGCGGCGTCGCCTCACCGACCTGGAGGTTCAGAAGGATGTCCTGCAATTGCGGGGGCAGGTCGCGCAGCTTCACATTGTCGTTGTCGACCACATCGGCGCCGATCTTGCCGCCCAGTTCATTGGCCTGGCCGCAGCCCTTGATCGTCTTGACCTGCGCGGCGAAGGCGGCCGCCCTGGTGCTCGCCTGTTCCTTGGTCGTGCCGGCGGGGAAGCTGACGGAGAGCTGCTTGAGGCTGAGCAGCGCATCGCGCGGATCGGCGGTCAGCACCTTGCGCTTGTCCATGACATAGATGATCGAGACGCCGCCCGGCACGCCGATGGGGCCGGCGATCTGGCCGACCTGCATTTCGGCCGCCGCCTGCGCCAGTTCGTCGGGCAGCTGGACAGGGCGGACCCAGCCCAGATCGCCGCCGACCGCCGCCGTGGACGCTTCGGAAAATTGCCGCGCATAGGCGGCGAAGCTGCCGCCCTGCTTGATCTGTTCGATGATGTTGCGGGCGTTCGCGATGATCTGCTGCTGGTTTTCCGGCGTGGCCGACAGGTAGATCTCGCCGATGCGGAACTCGTCGCTGCCCTTGGCCGCGTTCATGCGGTCGACCACCGACTTCACCTCATCCTCCGACACGTTGACGAAGGGCTGGATGTTGCGGCGGAGCAGGCGGCTCCAGGCCAGCTCGCCCTCGATCTGGCGCCTGATGCTGGCGGCGGAGCTGCCCTGCTGGCGCAGATATTGGTCGAACTGGGCGGGGGACTGGCGGAAATTGGCCGCGACCCGCTCATAGCTCTGGTCGATCTCGGCCTTGTCCACCTTGATGTCGTTGGCGGCGGCTTCCTGGATCTGGAGCGTCTCGTCGATCAGGTTGCGCAGCACCTGGACGCGCAGCCTTTCCTTTTCCTCGTCCGACACCTTGCCGCCATTGGCCGTGATGATGAGGGCCAGCCGCTGGTCGACGTCCGTGCCGGTGATGATCCGGCCGTTGACGATGGCTGTCGCCTTGCGGACATTGGGGTCGCTCTTGCCGAAGACGGTCACATCCCTGGGCAGGTTGAGCTGTTGCGTGGCGACATTGTCATCGTCGGCGACCGTCTGGGCCAGGCTTCCGCTGACGCCGGTAGCCAGCAGCGCCGAGGACAGAAGCACGGTCCGCAGGCCCCTGTAGGCCGTGCTGCCAATGCGGGAAAACGGGGAAACGACAGGCTGCATCGTCGACAAAACTCTCCAATCGGTTCGGCACGAGATGCGCCGATCCGCCTTAACCGACCCTGAGCAGGAAGCGGGAAGGCTGATCCTTATATGCCAATATTGCGAAAAGCCAGCCGAAGCTGGAAGCTGTTGCCCTTTCGTGCGTCGCCCAGCACCTGATAGTCGCGCCGCCAGGTGAGGCCGAGCGTCAGGCAATCGTCCTCATAGGCTATCCCCAGACGATGGCGCACGGGTTCATAGCCATCCGCGACGGACAGCGGATCTTCCTTCGTGTCGGTCAGGTCGATGACGGTCGAGCCGAAGACCGACCAGAAGCGCGCGAACTGGACGCGACCGCCCAGCCGCAGTTCCTCGCGGTCCTGCAAATCCTCCAGATTGAGGTTCGCGTCGCGGTTGAGGCGCAGATAGCCGACCGTCGCATAGGTCTTGCGGCTGCCGATGGTGGCGTCGATCTCGTTGCGGCGGACCGACAGATTGTCCTTGTCCAGCCGGAAGCGGTGGGTGAAGCTGATGAAATCCTTGTAGCGGACGGTGGTGCGCCCGACGACGTCGGACAGGCGGTCCGACAGGCCGGTTCCTTCCGGCAGGATGCTCTCTCGCTTGTCGAGGCGGTAGCTTTGCCCCACCACGCTTTCCAGCGAGAAGTCCGGAAGCGACAGGCTATATTCCATGCCATAGGTGACGCGGGTCGAATCCTCGAACCGGTCATATCCGGAAAAGCGGTTGAGTGCGAAGAGGTTGCTGTCCTCCAGGTCGATGGCGCGCGCATCCTCATTGGGGACGGAGAGATTGGCGATCTTGGGCGCGGCGACGATCTGCACGCGCGGGGCGATGCGCTGCACGCCGCCGAACGCCTCGCCCATGAAGGGCCAGCGCATGTCGATGGCCGCCGCCGCGATGCCGCGCGCCTTCCAGCCCGGATCGCCGGCATAGCTGACGATGCTGTTCATCAGATTGTCGCTGCTGTGATAGACGTCGCCGCGCAAATAGGTGGTGAAGGTCAGTTCCTGACCCATCGGCGTCAGCTTGCGCAGGTTCCATTCGAAGGCGGCAAAGGCGCGCTGCGTGTCCTGGCCATGGGTGCGGGTGATGGCCAGGCTGTTCGCCTGGAACTGCGCCACGCCGCCCAGCAGCGGGTCCTTCATCCGCAGGCGATAGTCGATGACGGGCAGCGCGATCGGCATCTGCCCCTGCGAATCGCCGGTGCGCAGCGTCTGCACCGCCCAGCCGGCGATGGAGAAATAGCTGTTCTCCCCGATTCGCTGGGCGTTGAGCGTAGAACGCAGCCGGTCGTCCCGGCTGATGTCGTAGCGGCGCAGGAAGGTGCGGTCGGTCGCGGCGCGGATCGACCCGCCGATGCTCCATTCCGGCGTCAGTTGCAGCGCGCCGCTGGCGTCGAGATAGCCGCGGAAATCCCTTTCCGATCCCGCCGGGGTGGTGGAAGAGGCATTGCCGGTGGCGACGCGGCTGCCATAGGTCGCATAGCCGGTGATCTGGTAGGCGCCCCGGTCCCATAAGTGGCGGTAGTTGGTCTCCAGCATCGGCAGCGTGTCGGTATAGACATGCGGCGTGACGGTGAGGTCGCGATTGGGCGCCAGCTTCAGATAATAGGGCAGCGCGACCTCGAACCCGTTGGTGCGGTCGTAGCGAAGATTGGGCACCAGCAGGCCGCTGCCGCCATTGTCGCCCACCGGATGGGAGAAGCCGGGCAGCGGGATCAGCGGCAGGCCGAACAGTTCCACGCTGGCATTGGTATATTTGACGCGGGCCTTGACCGGATCATAGACGACCCTGACCGCCTTGATCTGCCAGGTGGGCTCCTTGGGGCAGCCCTCATGATCCTCCACCACGCAGCCGGTATAGGCGGCCTTGCGCAGCGTATAGACCCCGTTCACCCGCTGGCCGCTGGCGGCGGCCAGCCGCCCGCCCGATTGCAGCACCAGCAGCATGTTCTGGACCATGCCGTCCTGCAGGGAATCGGTGACGTCGAACCGGTCGCCATAGGCGATATTGCCTTCCGGATCGGTGACGGAGACGTTGCCGTTCGCCTCCACCTTCCCCGTGGTGCGGTTCCAGACGACCTTGTCGGCGCGCAGCCGGTTGCCCTCCCGCAGCAACTGCACATTGCCGCTGGCGGTCACGACCTCGCTGTTGCTGTCATATTCCAGCGCATCGGCGGCGAAGCCGATCTGTTCGTCGCTTTCGGGCACGGGGGCGTCGGGCGCGCTGATCGTCGCCTGCGGTTCCTGGAGTTGCTGGGCCGTGGCATGCGGGACGGCGACCAGGCACGGAAAGGCGGCGCCGGCGGCCAGGAGAGGTTTCAAACGCAAGGGGAAAGGGCTGTTCTGCAAAAGGATGGGGCCTCTTTGACGGGGCGCTTTGTTTCCCGCCTATCGCACTGCTTTGTCTGCGCTGCAATCGTCTCCGCCAAGAGTTTTGCGGGAAAATCAGTCGAACGGCTTTGCCAGACAGGGTAAGCCGCACTATCTGGCCATAGAGATACAAGCCTTGCAGGAAATAAAGGACACTAGATGGAAATCGCGTTCAGCCCCGTCCGTCCCGAAGCCGATACGCTGGCCTTCGCCGTGCCGAAGGGCGGTTTCGACGCCTTGCCCCTGAGCGCCGCGCCCGTGCTGGCGGCGGGCGCCGCCGCGGCGCGCTTCACGGGCGAAGCGGGGTCGAGCTTCGAGAGCTTCGTGGAGGAAGGCGGCAGGGTGCTGCGCGTGGTGCTGGTCGGCACCGGCGCGGGCAGCGATGCCGATTATGAGCGCGCGGGCAGCGCGCTGACGGCGCGCCTGTCGACCAGCGGCGCGACCCATGCGGCGGTCGAATTCTTCGGCGGCGCGAGTGGGGACAAGGCGGCGGCGCTGGCCTTCGGCGCGTCGCTGCGCGGCTGGCGGATCGACACCTATCGCACGCGGCAGGCGGAAAAGGCCAAGCCGACGCTCAAGCAGATCACGCTGGTTTCGAGCGACGCCGGGGCGGCCTGGGAAAGCCGGTCGGCGGTCGCGGCGGGCGTGGCCTTCACCCGCGAGCTGGTGTCGGAACCGGCGAACATCCTCTATCCCGAAAGCTTCGTCGAGCGCTGCAGGCATCTGGAGGAGCTGGGCGTCAAGATCACCGTGCTGGACAAAGCGGCGATGGCGGATCTGGGCATGGGCGCGCTGCTGGGCGTGGCGCAGGGTTCGGTGCGCGAGCCGCGCCTGCTGGCCATGGAATGGGACGGCACGGGTGGCGCGACCGAAAAGCCGCTGGTCTTCGTCGGCAAGGGCGTGACCTTCGACACGGGCGGCATTTCCTTGAAGCCCGGGCCGGGCATGGAAGACATGAAATGGGACATGGGCGGCGCCGGGGCCGTGGCGGGCGCTATCAAGGCACTGGCAGGGCGCAAGGCGAAGGTGCGCGTCGTCGGCATTTGCGGGCTGGTCGAGAATATGCCGGACGGCAATGCGCAGCGGCCGGGCGACATCGTGACCTCCATGTCCGGGCAGACGATCGAGGTGCTGAACACCGATGCCGAAGGGCGTCTGGTGCTGTGCGACGTCATCACCTGGGCGCAGAAGACCTATGCGCCGGAGGTGATCATCGATCTCGCCACGCTGACCGGGGCGATGATCATCTCGCTCGGCAACGAATATGCGGGCATCTTCTCCAATGACGACGGGCTGGCCGACGATCTGATCTCGGCGGGCAAGGCGGCGGGCGACCAGTTGTGGCGCTTCCCGCTGGGCGACGCCTATAACAAGCTGATCGACAGCCCGATTGCCGACATGAAGAATATCGGGCCGCGCTATGGCGGGTCGATCACGGCGGCGCAGTTCATCAAGCGCTTCGTCGATGAGGGCGTGAAATGGGCGCATCTCGACATTGCGGGCATGGTCTGGGCCGACAAGCCCGGCGCGACCTGGGACAAGGGCGCGACCGGCTATGGCGTGCGGCTGCTCGACCGCTATGTCGCGGACAAGTTCGAGAGCTGATCTTTCTTCCCGTTCGGTTTGATTTGGTCCGGACCAAGGGCAAGCATTGTCTGGCTAAAACCCCGCCCCGTTCGGGCTGAGCCTGTCGAAGCCGTTGGCCTCGCCGACCTTCGGTTCGACAAGCCCGGGGCGAACGGTTAGAGCGTGAAGAATGCAAGTCGATTTCTACCAGCTCAGCCGCGATCCGGTGGAACAGGTGCTGCCCGCCATAGCGGGCCGTATCCTGGAGATGGGCGAGCGGCTGCTGGTGGTGGCGCGGGAGCCTGAACGGCTGGAGCGAATCTCCGCCGGGCTGTGGGCGGGGCCGCCGGAAAGCTTCCTGGCGCATGGCCGGGCGGGCGAGGGCGGCGAATCGGTGCAGCCGGTGCTGCTGGCGCAGGATTGCCCAAGCGTCGATCTGGCCGCCAATGGGGCACGGCATGTCGCATTGGCCGATGGCCTCTGGCGCGAAGAGGCGCTGGGTTTCGAGCGGGCCTTTTACTTCTTCGACGCGGAAACCGTCGAAGGCGCGCGGGCAAGCTGGCGCGATCTCGCCAAACGGGATGGCGTGACGCCACGATTCTGGCGGCAGGAAGGCCGCAAATGGGTGCAAGGTCCATAAGCATGGGCCAAAAATCAGCCCTCTTGCGATAGGCTGCGGCCCGGTCTAAAGGGCGCGCCAACTTATCCCAACAATTCGGAGCTTTTGAGCCTTATGGCCGTGACCCGCACCTTTTCGATCATCAAGCCCGACGCGACCCGTCGCAACCTGACGGGCGCCGTGACCAAGAAGCTGGAGGAAGCGGGCCTGCGCGTCGTCGCTTCCAAACGCATCCGCATGAGCCGCGAGCAGGCCGAGGGCTTCTACGCCGTGCACAAGGAACGCCCCTTCTTCGCCGATCTGGTCGCGTTCATGATCTCCGGCCCGGTGGTCGTGCAGGTCCTGGAAGGCGAGGACGCCGTGAAGCGCAACCGCGACATCATGGGCGCCACCAACCCCGCCAATGCCGATGAGGGCACCATCCGCAAGGAATATGCCGAATCGATCGAAGCCAATTCGGTCCATGGTTCCGACAGCGAGGAAAATGCCGCGATCGAGATCGCCTATTTCTTCAAGCCGGACGAAATCGTCGGCTGATCCGGCATAGTCAGCATTGGAAACGGGCCGGGGGCGACAAGCCTGCCGGCCCTTTTCTTTTGGAATCTTGGGTGGGAAACGGATTTTAAGCCAGACCCCCTTCAAATGATCCAACCCGCCAAACCCGGAACCGGAATGACTTCAACCCAAGATCACCCGTAACCCGATCGCCACAGGCCGACCAAAAAGCATCCTATTTTCGACCGAAACATGATTTCGGCCTGTCCTATTCCGCATCCACGGGCCTATCCCGCTTCCTTCCGTGAAACATCCGGTAAACCACACGCACCCGCCTACGCGCGCGCAGGCACGCGCACGCATATGGTGTGAACTTCGGTGTAAAAGGTTCGAGAACAGTTCCGCGGAAACGGGTCAAGGCGTCTCGGTTTCCGCCGCCTTGGGCGCGGGCACCTTGTCCTTCGCGCTCAGCACCGTCGCGGGCGGCCCCTTCTCTATCGCCGCCGCCAGTTGTCCGACCGCCGCGCAGTTCACCTTGCACAGCCCCTGCGCCTGGGCGAGATTTTCCTTCGCCTTGGCGATGGCGCCCTTCTCGACCATCGCCTCGCCCTGACCGACCAGGGCGGCGACGTCATTGGGCTCCAGCAACAGCGCCTCGCGATACAGCCGGATCGCCTTGCCCTGCAATCCCTGGGCCCGCGCGACTTCGGCCAGCTCGATATAGGCCATGCGGTTGCGGGGATCGACCGCCAGCGCGCTTTCCAGCGCATCGGTGGCGCCCTGATAATTGCCCGCCTTGCGCGCTGCTTCGCCCGCCTTCTGCCACTCGATGGACAGCGGCGAAATCTGCGAATCCGGGCGCTGCGTCAGCCCGACGCTGGAAACGGTGGTCAACAGGACGGCCAGGGCGATCGAAGCGGGGGTAAAACGCATGCACAACTCCAGCCATGTTTCAGGCGCTGATTCCGTCCAAGTCTCGCGATTTTGCGGGCGCTTGTCCATCGACTCTTTCACGCCGTCCGTCGCAGCCGCGCGAAATAGAAACCATCCGTCCCGTCATGCGCCGGCGTCAGCAGCAGCCCGTCGCCATGGGCACGGCCCGTCGGCACATCGGCCGGTTCGGCCGTCCATCCCGCATGCCGTGCCAGAAATGCCCGCACCTGATCCCGCCCCTCCCGGTCCGTCAGCGCGCAGGTAGCATAGACCAGCAGGCCGCCCGGTGCCAGCAAAGGCGCGGCGAAATCCAGGATTCGCGCCTGCTCCGCCACCAGCCGGTCGAGCCGCGCGGGGGTCAGCCGCCAGCGCGCCTCCGGATTGCGGCGCCAGGTGCCGGTGCCCGAACAGGGCGCGTCGACCAGCACCACATCGGCGCGGCCATGCAGGCTTTGCAGCGCGCCCGCCTCATGCCCCTGATCCAGCAGCAGCGTCTCGATGAAGGTCGCCCCGGCCCGCTCCGCCCGCGGGTCGAGCCGCGACAGCCGCGACCGGATGGTGTCGGCGGCGATCAGCGTGCCCTTGCCCGCCATGGCGCTCGCCAGCGCCAGCGTCTTGCCCCCCGCCCCGGCGCAGAGATCGATCACGGTCATGCCCGGCTGCGCCCCGCAGGCGGCGGAGATCCATTGGCTGCCGGCATCCTGCACCTCGACCTGCCCCCATTTCCAGGGATCGCTCTGCTCGACCGGCGCGCCTTCGGGCAGGCGCAAGGCCTCGGGCAGGCCGGACAGACGCACCGCATCGGGATAGAAGGACGCCACCCTGTCCGGGTCGGCCTTCAGCCGGTTGATGCGCAGGTCGACCGGCGCCCGGCCCAACAGGGCCTCGCGCTCCACTGGCGCGGCCAGCAGAGGGTCGATCCAGCCGGGCACGACGCCTGCCGCCGCTCCCGCCTCGTCCGCGGAAATCGGCGCCGGTCCATGGGCCGATCCATTGAACAGTTCCGCCAGTTCCGGCCGCTCGCGGGCCAGCCCCACCATCGCGGCGCGCCCGCTTTCGGGCCGCTCGGCCGTGCGGCGCACGGCGTCATAGACATGATCGCGCACCGCCCGCCGGTCCCGCGATCCGGCATAGCGCCGATCCTTGAAATAGCGGGCAATCAGCGTATCCGCCGCCGGCCCGCCGTCACGCGCCGACGATATGATGGCGTCGAGCAACTCAATCGCGGCCTGGACGCGTGCGGACGGGGTCATGCGCTACTCCCCCATCACGGGAAAGGAAGAGAATGGAAAAAGGGCCTTACCGCGTCGGATAATTGGGTGCTTCCCGCGTGATCGTCACGTCGTGGACATGGCTTTCCGACAGGCCGGCATTGGTGATCTGGACGAAGCGCGCCCGTTCCTGAAGGTCCTTGATCGTGGCGCTGCCGGTATAGCCCATGGCCGCCTTCACGCCACCGACAAGCTGGTGGATGACGTCCTTCGCCGGCCCCTTGAACGGCACCTGGCCCTCGATTCCCTCGGGCACCAGCTTCATCTGGTCCTTGATGTCCGCCTGGAAATAGCGGTCGGCGGAACCCCGCGCCATGGCGCCGACGCTGCCCATGCCGCGATAGCTCTTATAGGCGCGGCCCTGATAGAGGAAGGTCTCGCCCGGAGCTTCCGTCGTACCGGCGAGCAGGGAGCCCACCATGACGCAGCCCGCGCCCGCCGCCAGCGCCTTCGCCACGTCGCCGGAGGTGCGCAGGCCGCCATCCGCGATCACCGGCACGCCCTGCTTCGCGGCTTCCTCGGCCGAATCCATGACGGCGGTCAGCTGCGGCACGCCCACGCCCGCGACGACGCGGGTGGTGCAGATGGAACCCGGCCCGATCCCGACCTTCACGCAGTCCGCGCCCGCGCCGATCAGCGCCTTGGTCGCTTCGGCGGTGGCGACATTGCCGGCGACCACCTGGACATGGTTGGACAGCTTCTTCACCGCCTCGACCGCGACGGCGACCTGGCGGCTGTGGCCATGGGCCGTGTCGATGACGATCAGGTCGCATTCCGCGTCGATCAGCGCCTTGCTGCGTTCCAGCCCCTTGTCGCCGACGGTCGACGCCGCCGCCACGCGCAGGCGGCCCGAAGCGTCCTTGGTCGCCTGCGGATAGGTGACGGCCTTTTCGATGTCCTTGACGGTGATCAGGCCGACGCAATGATAATTATCGTCCACCACCAGCAGCTTTTCGATGCGGCGCTGATGCAGCAGGCGCATCGCTTCGTCCTGGCCCACCCCGGTCTTCACCGTGGCCAGATTGTCGCGGGTCATGAGTTCGCTGACCGGCTGGGCGGGGTTCTCCGCAAAGCGCACGTCGCGATTGGTGAGGATGCCGACCAGCTTGCCCGACGCCTCGACCACCGGAATGCCGCTGATCTTGTGGCGGGTCATCAGCATCTGCGCATCGGCCAGCGTCGCATTGGGCGTGATGGTGATCGGATTGACCACCATGCCGCTTTCGAAGCGCTTGACCGCGCGTACCGCGTCGGCCTGTTCCTCGACCGACAGGTTGCGGTGCAACACGCCAAGGCCGCCCAGCTGGGCCATGACGATCGCCATGTCCGCCTCCGTCACCGTGTCCATGGCGGAGGAGAGGATCGGGATGTTGAGCTTGATTGCACGGGTCACATGGGTGCTGGTGTCAGCCTGGCTGGGCAGCACATCGGATTCGGCGGGCTGCAAAAGCACGTCGTCAAAGGTGAGGCCAAGGCGGATGTCCATGTGAAGCCACTTTCTGCTGCGCGGTTCATGCGGGGGCCTGGCATGATCGCTGGGGGATTCGTGGCGGCCCATGTAACCATTAACCGGCAAAACAGCCAGACCCCCGAAAGCATTTTATTGCGGAGGCGAGAAAATCCCTGCGCGGCGCGCAACGGGGTGGAAGGTGAAGGTTCGAGAGAAGCAGGCGATTCCCGTCGCTGCCCCGGATTGGTGGGCGTCCGGCGTCTCGACGCCGGCGCGTTTCGCCCCATCGTCCGCTCCGGGGAAGGAGGATTGGAGCCTGACCCGCTAAAGGTCCAGCCGCCTCAATCCCCCAGGATCACGTCCACGCCCGCACGTGCATGGATGCTGGTGCCGTCATAGATCGGCAGGACGTTCGCCTTCACATCGACGATCATCTCCAATTCGGTGCACGCAAGGATCGCCGCCTGCACATTCTCCTTGGCGATGTCGGTGAGTTCGGACTTCATATAGCGTTCCGACTCGCGGCTGACCTTGCCGATGGTCAGTTCGTCATAGACGATCCGGTCGATCCGCTCGGCCAGTTCCATGTCCGGGGGCAGCAGCGATATGCCGTGCGCCACCAGCCGCTGGCGATAGAATTTCTCCGTCATCACATTGCGGGTGCCGATCAGCGCGGCCTTTTCGATGCCGTCGGCCTGCATCTTGCGCCCTACGGCTTCGGCGATGTTGACGATCGGAATGTCGACGCCCGCCTGCACATCGTCATAGACGCGGTGCATGGAATTGGCGCAGATCAGCAAGGCCGCCGCCCCGCCCTGCTCCAGCCGCCTGGCGGACGCGGTCAGCACATCGGCAGCATGGGCCCATTCCTCTTCGGTGATGGAACGGCCTATGTCCGCGAAATCCAGGCTTTCGATCAGCAGCGGAGCGCTATGCTGGCCGCCCCGGGCGCGATACACCGCCTGGTTGATGATCTGATAATAGCGCGCCGTCGACGTCCAGCTGAGACCGCCTATCAGGCCGAGCTTCTTCATGAATCCGCTTATCCCCATGCGCCGACAAAGCCGGACAGGCTTGTCCCTCGCCCAAATCGTTAGGGACGGCGTCCCGCATCGGCAAGCCCCTTCCTGCCCGCACCGCCGCAAAGGCGCGCGCCGAACAGGCTGCCGGCCGCGCCCGCCAGCGCTCCCGCGACGGCCATCGGCATATTTTCCATCAGGAAAGCGGACGCCGCCAGCGACCAGCCGGCAAAGCCGCCCACCAGCGCCAGCGCAGGTCCGGTTCCCCACGACAAGGCCCATTTCACAACCGTCCAGCCCGCAAGCCATGCGGCTCCGACGCAGGGAAGGAGCCTGCCCAGGTCCGGAGTCGCGATGAAGGCCGCGACCAGCCCGCCGGTCGCCGGCAGCATGACAGCAGCCGCAAGCGGATGCCACCGCCCCGCCGCCCCGCGCCACAGGACCGCCGCCGCCCCCGCGCAGGCCATGGCAC
>NZ_JAINEZ010000116.1:0-13530 GCF_019873065.1 Sphingobium sp. PNB | reverse complement strand
GGTTAGTCCGGCGAGCAGAGGCATTCTCAACTTACCTCATCATCACTGATACTCCATTTCAGCGCCGCAACGGCGCACTATCCTTGTACCCGAACTGGTGGCCATCGCGCGAGCGTGGATTCCAGCGCACCAGGCACACTACCGCGAAAACGTTGCCGGCAATGCCGTCCACGATTTCCTGGGCTGCGGCGTAATAGGTCCGATTTCCCGGACAGGAGGACGCGAGCACCCTGAGGCCGCGTTTCGTGCCGTCCTCGAGCGTGTTTTCGTAGGTAAGCTGCGCGTCGAGATAGGATTTGGCGGTCTTGTGGCCGCCCATCGACGTAAAGGGCATGAAGAGCCATCCCATGATGAGTCCTTTCTTGAGGAAGGAAACCGGCCGCTGGCCGTTTCCGGTTTGAGGATCGTCGGGCCGCGAGCGCTGGTCAGCAGGCGAACGCCCGCGTATCAAAGTCGCAGTATTTTCATGTCGTGCGGATGTGACCTTCCGCACCCGTCATTGTCGGAGAAGTCATGCTCGCCGCGTCGGCCATTGAGATAATCGGCGGCACGCCTTTGATCGCACTGGATCGCATCTACACGGGTCCTGGTCGCATCATCGCCAAGGCCGAGTTCCTGCTGCCCGGGGGAAGTGTGAAGGACCGTGCCGCCAAGGCGATCCTGCTTGCCGCAAGAGAGGATGGCCGGCTGAAGCCGGGAATGCCGGTCGTGGAAATGACGAGCGGAAACATGGGCGCCGGACTGGCGGTGGCATGCGCCGCGCTCGGCCATCCCCTCGTCGTCACGATGTCGGCAGGCAACAGTCCGGCGCGAGCGAAGATGCTCGAAGGACTCGGCGCCGAAGTGGTGCTCATCGCCCAGGTGGATGGAAGCCCGGGCCAGGTGACGGGTTCCGATGTCAATGCTGCCGCACAGGCGGCTTGCGCGATCGCCCGGGCGCGTGACGGTTTCTACGTCGATCAGTTCAACGCTGCAGAGGGGATCGCAGCGCACGAGACCACGACAGGCCCGGAGATCCTGGCGCAGTTCGGTGGCCCGGTCGACGGATGGGTTGCAGCGGTCGGCACGGGCTGCACCTTCGTGGGCGTTGCAAAGGCGTTGAAGCGCGCCAATCCCGGTACGGTCTGCGCCGCTGTCGAACCGCTGAACGCGCGGCCGCTGGCCGGAGAACCGGTGCTCGACGCCCGGCATAAACTCCAGGGCATCGGTTATGGCACGGTTCCGCCGCACTGGGATCCGTCGCTGATGGATATGAGTGTCGGCATCAGCGATGATGAAGCTGAAGAGTGGCGGCGTACTCTGGCCCATCGCGAGGGCCTGTACGTCGGCTATTCTGCCGCTGCGAACGTCTGCGCCGCGGCAAAGCTGCTGGCATCGGGGCGGTTGACGGCTGATGCCGTCGTGGCAACGGTGCTTTGTGATACCGGCCTGAAATACTGAACCTCGGCGTGGGGGTGGCCCCGATGGACGTGCATCCGGTCGGCTGCCGGCTGCGCCTTGCTCGCCGCGCCGAAGCTTTTGAGATACGCGAAAGCCTGTTCAGCCTTGGCGGCAGCGTGGATGATCGCGGTCTTGTCGCCGCGGAGGATACCGAGCCAATGCGCCACATAGCTCGCATGACTGTCATGGAGGACGTTGGGCAGACCAAGGTCAGCACAGCAGAGCCCCGCCCCGATCTCGGCGACCAGTTCTTCGAACGCATAGGCCTTGTCGCCGAAGCGCTTGCCGAAGGTCCGTGCGAGTCGGCTGGAATGGCCCGACCAGTGAACCGTCTCGTGGCAACGCGTGGACGCATAGTGATCCATGCTGCGGAAGGCCGTTCGGTTCGGCAGCTGGATATGATCGAAGGTCGGTGTGAAGTAGGCTTGGTTTCCGCCATGGCGAACGTCGGCAGGGATTCCCGTGAAGAAGGCGTCGATCGCCGCCTGCCGCTCGGACGGGATCAGAGGCTGCTCCGGTTCGTCAGAGGGGTAGAAATAGGCTGGAAGACCGTCGATCTGATCGGCGTTGAACACGATGTAATGGCGCAGGAACCGGATGCTCCGCTCCACTTGCTTGCCGGTTTCGGGGTGCTCCTCACGCTTCTTGAACGAGGAATAATAAACCGAAAGCGCGCCGGTTTGACCCTTGCGGACGTGCCCGCCTAGCGTTTCCGCCTGGCGCCAGGTCATCCAGTAACGCGAACGATAACCCTGGGCATCGCCGAGCGCCCAGAGATAAAGCGTATTGATGCCCTGATACGGCGTGCCGCAATGACGCAGCGGGCGTCCGCCCGCCCCGTTCAGCCGCCAGGGCCTCGACCAGGGCGGAACACCCTCCTCGAGCTTGCGGATGATGAGGTCGGTGATTTCGGCGGCGACATCGCGGCTCGTGCGTTTCGCAAGGGACATGGCGCTTCTCCGTGCGGAAGGGGAAAAGGCCGCCGGCACGGGACCACGCGCCGGCGGCAAGGCATCCAGGAGAAAGCGGCGTCAGGCCGCGAGAGCGTCCTGATCGGGCGATTCCGCTTCGATTTCGCAGGCACCGGACACTGTCTCGTCGACGCCAGCCACGCCAACCTCTTCGGCATCCTCGGGCTCGACGATCGCCTGCTCTTCAGGATCGCCTTCGGCGGGTTCGAGATCGTCCGCCTCGGTCTTGTCGAGGAAGCGCATGGCGTCGGGCACCCAGGCAAGCGCCGCGTCCCGGACCTCGGGCTCGACGATCGCTTCGCCCGCGAAGAGCTTCGCGCACGATTCCGAGATCTCCGACTTCTTCATCGTCGCGTGGCGCGCGGTCAGCGCCGCGCCGCCGACATCGGCGAGCAGCGTCAGGATCGAGCCCTTGCTGATGCGGTCGAAGAAGTTCTCGGATGTCGGCCGCCACCAGCTTGCGACATCGACATCCATGATCGTCGCCAACCGGTTGTGGAGCGGACACTGCTCGGCGCGGTAGCTCGCCTTCGCTTCGAGCGACATCGCCACGATGTAGGCGAGCCAGGCCGCCTTGCTGTCGTCGTCGAGCGCCCGGAACGCCTCGAACCGGTCGACCTCGGACTTGTGCTCCAGCCAACTCGCATCGAGCCCGTCATGGGCTTCGGCGAGATAGCCCCGCGCGCGGGTCGTCGGCTGGTCGCCACTCACCGGATCCTGCGGCGAGCGAGCGCGAATGGTCGAGCCATAGGCGCTGAACGTGCTGGCGCGATCGTCAATCATGACGAAGAGCGCATAGTCGAGCGCCAGGGCCGGATGGCTGAGCAGGGTCGCTGCGAGCACGTCGCGCCGCTGCATCGCCAGCTCATCGTAGAGCCGGGCGCTGAGCGGCTTGCCGCCCGGGGCGATCGCTTCGGGCGGCGGAGCAGGCGGCGTGTAGCTGCCGCCCGGGCCGGTCGAACCGCCACCGCCGGCACCATCGCCGTGGTCGTCCTCGCCGTTTTCATCAGCGCCGCCGATGCTGACCGGTTCCTCGCTATAATATTCGGTGTCGAGGACCATCTCGCCTCTGGGCGTCAGCTTGAGAAACGCGCCGACGAGCGGCTTGATCTCGTCAGGCAGCACCGGCGGGATGTTGTGGAGCGCGTGTTCTTCCTCGGACAGGGCATCATATTCCTGGTCGAGCGCCTTGTAGGCATCCTCATCGATGGTCTCGTCATCCATCTCCTCGGCGATGGCTTCCTGCCGCTGTGCAATCGCATCGAGGCGGGCCAGCTGCGCCTCGGTGAAATCAGGCTGCGGCAGGATCACCCGGTAGAGGCCGGTCGCCGCGCTATGCGTGTAGTTCGACGCAATCGGCCGGATCCAGGCGAGACCGAGTTCCTCGCCGATCCGCTTGGCTTCCGCTTCCATGATGTCCGCGGCGAGCCGCTGCGCGATCTCGGGGTTCACCCACTTGTCGCCGCTGTCGCTGAAAAGGTCGCGGTCGATCTTGCCGCCAGCCTCGGCATAGCGGTCCTCGCCGACCAGGATCGCGACCGGATCGGTCGACTTCATCGTTTCGTTGGCGATGACGCGGCGGATAGTGTCGGCATTGGCATAGCTGGTGCCGTAGCTGTTCCAGACGAGAAGCTGCTTCTCCTGGTTTTCGGTCGAGGCATAGGCCTTGGCGACGTCCAGCGTGATGGTGCCTTCGCTCAGCGCCTCGAAGATGGGCTCGGCCAGGGTCGCGAGCCGCAGGCGGCCCTCGACGAACCGACGGGTGAGGCCGAAGCGCTTGGCGACACCGTCGATATCATTATTGAGACCGATGAAATACTGGAACGCGCGGCATTCCTCGGCAGGCGTCATCTTGAGCTGATGGAAGTTGGCCGCGGTCGAGGTCTCGGACAGGGTCGCCTCGTCGCCGACGAGAACCTTGACGGGAACATCGTAGGTTTCAGGGTCGATGGTGCCGCGCTCGGCGAGCATGAGCAGACCGCGCAGGCGGCGACCGCCATCGAAGACCTCGAAAGTGCCGCGCGGCTTTTTCACAGGCGTGACGAGCAGGTTCTGGAGTACGCCGCGAGCTTCGAGATCGGCGGCCATCTGCGGTATTTCCAGCAGGTCGTCGGGCCGCCTGCGGACATTGATGGGAGAAAGCGTAAGCTTCGAGAGCTTAACGGTCGTGGTCATCGGAGGAACTCCTTCTGGCATCCGGATCAGCCCGGACACCAGCATCACTCCCCCTTCCCTCTCGAACCCCGGGGCGCCCCGTGGGCGTGGCTTTTTTCCGCCGGACAACCTACATTGTCTTCTCTTCCGGCCTCGAAAGAATATGATCTGCGGTGACCTCCACGACGCTCCGTTTGAACATGCCGCAATGGCAGGGTGGCGATGAACCCGCCTATAGCTTTGGTTCCGAATTGTTGCGCTGGCTTGCCCCGCCGCATGACGGCCCCGAGGAAACCGTGGCGGTTCCGGAACCGGACGGAAGCTCCCCGCCGGTTAGCCGTGGCATCAAGTGGTGCGCCGCCCTCTTGTCTCAAGCAAGAGCGGCGCGCGAAGCCATCGAGCGGCATGCGCCCGATCGGATCGTGACGCTTGGCGGCGACTGCCTGGTCGATCTTGCGCCGATGGCGTATCTAAGCCGCAGATATGGTGAAAAGCTGGGCGTTCTCTGGCTCGATGCCCATCCCGACGTGATGAGCGCTGCCGAGTTTTCGCACGCCCATGCCCATGTGCTTGCCCTGCTGCTTGGCCGGGGCGACGAGGCTTTCACGGCAGAAGTGCCCCGCAAGCTGGACGCCCGGCGTGTGATGATCGCCGGCATGCAGGGATGGAACGCGGATGAAGACCTGATCCTGAAGGAACTGGGCATCCGGCATATCCCGCCAGCCGTCCTTGCTGACAGCAGCCGGCCGATCCTCGACTGGATCGAGACCGAGGGAATCACGCATCTTGCGGTACATTTCGACCTCGATGTCCTCGATCCGGCTCATTTTTCTCCGCTGCTGTTCAACAGGCCGGGCATGCCGGAGGGGGCCTTCGATGGAATAGAGCAAGGCCGTATGCAGCTGGACCAGGTGGTGCGCCTGTTGAAAGAGATCGGCGCGGCAGTGGATATGGTTGGCCTTGCCATCGCCGAACATCTGCCATGGGACATGCTGCGCCTGAGAAACAGCCTTGCCGAGTTACCCATCATGAAATCATGAAACTCACTGTGGGCTGAAACCGCCCCGAGTTTCGGAATACCAATGGCGCACCACTCGCGAAGCTATCCTCGCCGCTTTGGACACGCCCTCCCCCCGATCTCGAGGTAAACGTCGTCACCGCTACGCGATGCTTCACAATCTGAATGTGACGGACTTCTCCTGTGAGAGCGGCGCTGACCGCCGATGAGACGTCATTAGAGGGTGTCAATGACCAACGAAACCCGCAGTGCCGACTGTTTCGGTGACATCTCGTGCTTGATGCAGAATGCACACCAGCTGCGCTTCGTCATTCAGGATCGGAACGGACACCGTCTGCCAATAGCGCTCGAGAAACCGGCCATCGGAACCCCGCAGGTCATAGCGCTGTGCTTTCATGGCATGCTGGCGCCGTCCCTGTGCCGCGATGCGGATGGAATCAAACAAGCCTGCGACGCCGGTTGCATCCTCAAGATCCGGATTATCCGGAAAGACGTCAAAGAGCCTTTCTCCGGCCACTCTGCTGCGCTCGGTATAGGTGATGGCAGTATGCGCATCGTTGACGTCGAGGATTCGCATACCAGCCCTCGGATCGATGATCATCGTAGGCTGGGTAGAGGTCTCCGTCAGGCGTTGAAAAAGGCTCCGATCACATGATGATAGCGCGCCAAATTCAATAGGATATCTCTGCACGCCAAGTGCGGCGGCGTTGAGCAATGCAAGCTCGCGTTGAATTGAACGGATCTGCTGCAGCAGATAGCTGCGCTCGGTGTCGGCAACGTCTGCGCCCAGGCAGGCCCTGAATTTCTTCAAGTTTTCGTGCAGGATGAAGCGTTGCACATTACCCCCTAAGGTTTCAATTGTGCCTCGGATCTATGAACTTCTCCGGTCCCGAGAAGTTTCCCCGACTCGCTGGCATCTGCAACGCAATAAATACACTGAATGACCTCTGAGCACAGGAACGTCTCCGAGCCATAGTGGGTAAAGGATGACCACATGATTCGCCCAGCGAATGTCTGTCTGGGCCTTGTGAATGGCGGCGGCGGGCGCATTGTCCCGCCACTCCCCGGCCGATCGCAAGATAGGGAAATCAAGTTCTGCAATCTCGATCCGGCGCACTTCATGGCCTGCCGCCTCGCCGCCCGCCGCATAGGCATCCGCAAGCGCATGAACGTACCGGGTCCCGTTTGGGTCGGGATGCCCATCGATAATCGTGATGCGGGTCATGACATCTCCTGAATCCGCCATCCACGCATCGTCGTGCAATTGGGATTATCCCGGAGTGTCGGTGGCGACAGGCACCGGCCAGCCGAGATGAAATCACTTGAGCTATGAGGGGGAGCGTTTCTTCCTCGCAAGAGTCGGGAAACTGGCGGAGGAACCCTGATTACAATACATGCGACTGTGCGGAACGCATGGCCAATAGCTCTGCGGCCATGTTGGGGGTGTTCTCCCATGGGGCACTACACAAACGGAGGATCGCGGTGACCCAGAGAATATCGCCGCTTTCGAGGGGGGAAGAGTTTTGAGCGATTTTCGTTTCCTGCATGCCGCCGACATTCATCTCGACAGCCCGCTCCATGGCCTGTCGAGATATGAAGGTCTGCCCGAGGACGACATAAGAGGAGCCACCCGCGCGGCTTTCGACAATCTGGTACAACGCGCCATCGACGAAGATGTCGATTTCGTCGTGATCGCTGGCGACCTCTTCGACGGTGAGTGGAAGGACATGAGCACCGGCCTCTATTTCGCCCGCGCCATGGGCCGCCTGGATCGGGCCGAAATCCCGGTGTTCCTTCTCGCCGGCAACCATGATGCCGCCTCCGTCATCACCCGCAGCATTCCCTGGCCGCCCAATGTCCGCCTGTTCAGCGCGCGCCGACCGGAAACCCATCTGCTTGCCGAGCTCCAGGTCGCGGTCCACGGACAGAGCTTCTCGACACCGGCTGTCACCGACAATCTCGTTCCGTCCTATCCCGCCGCTGCGGAGCATCACTTCAATATCGGGATGCTGCACACCGCGCTGGCAGGCCGGAAGGGCCACGCCGATTACGCGCCCTGCAGCCTGGATGATCTCAAAGCCAAGCAATACGACTACTGGGCGCTCGGCCATGTCCATCAACACGAGATCGTGTGCGAGGCGCCTCATGTCGTCTTCCCGGGCAACATCCAGGGTCGCACGATCCGCGAGACGGGCCCCAAGGGCGCGGTGATCGTCACCGTGGAGGATGGTCAGGTTTCCTCCATCGATCGATTGGATCTGGATGTGATCCGCTGGCTCGCGGTCGATATCGACTGTACCGACGTGCCGGCCGATAGCATTGCGGAACGCATGCGCTCGGCGCTTCTTGAAGCGTGGCAGCACGGCGGCGATGGATTGCCGCTCGTTACGCGGCTTGTGCTGACGGGCGAGACCGACAGCGCCGGCGCGCTCATCGACAGCGCCGCGGACCTGCGCGACGTCGCGCGCGCCGTGGCCGCTTCGATCTCGCCCAATCTCTTCATCGAGAAAGTGAAGCTGCTCGTGACGAAGCCCGCCGCCGCCGGTGAGGTGATTGTCGGCGACGATCTCGCTGCCTTGATCGATCGGGCCGCCACCGATCCTCAACTGCACGAACTGCTGGCCGCGGACCTTGCGCCCTTCCTGCTCGCGGCGCAGAGCCTGCTCCCCGATGCCGACGAAGCGGACCTTCGCCGCTATGCCGGCGACGGCAAGTGGGACGCGGTCATCGGAACCGCCGCCCAGGCGCTCCGCTCGCGTTTGACGAAGGGGGACTGAGCGATGCGGTTCGCCACCCTGTCACTCGAGCGTTATGGTCGTTTCGAGGATTGCGAGCTTTCCTTTCGCCAAGGCGAGCCCGATCTTCACGTGGTGTACGGCGCCAACGAAGCGGGAAAATCGACCTCGCTTGCGGCGGTCTCCGATCTGTTGTTCGGTTTCCCGGCACGGTCTCCCTACAACTTCGTCTACGACTACGCCCTGCTGCGCGTTGGGGCCGTGCTCGAGGACGAGGGGCACAGCTTCGCTTGTCGCCGCAAGAAGGGGACGGCCGGGACACTGATCGATGCCGAGGATCGTCTCCTCGACGAAGCTATGCTGCTCGCCATGCTGCGGGGGCAGACGCGCGAGACATTCGCACTCTCCTTCAGCCTCGACCAGGATGGCCTGCGAGCGGGCGGGCGGGCCATGGTCGAGGCCCGCAACGACCTGGGCCGAGCCCTCTTTGCCGCAGGCTCCGGGCTCACGGGTGTTGCGGACGAATTGGCTCGCCTCGAGAGCGAAGCCGATGCGATCTGGGGACAACGCGCCGCGGCGAGGCGGAGCTTCACGCAGGCCCAACGCGATTTCGAAGCGCAGACCCGAGCAGTCCGGGACCAGGCCCTCAAGCCGAAGGCTTGGCTCGATGCCAAAGGCGCGGTCGCGGACGCCCAGCAGATGCTCGAAGAGGTTCAGCGGCGGCGCGACGAAGTTCTTGCCGAGGTCAGCCGCCTCGAGCGCATCCGCCGGATTGCGCCTGCCGTCCGTCTTCGCAGCGACCATCTCGCGGCGCTTGCCGCCCACATGGATACGATTGATATCGGGCCGCAGCGCGAGCACGCCGCCGAAGCGGCAATGGCCGAGATGGAGGCCGCTTCGCGTGCAAGGGCCGCCGCGCAGAATCTGGTGAACGAAGCCCGGGCACAGATCGAGGCGCTTTCTCCTGATCCGTCGGTCCTCGCCCACGACGCCGAAATCGACGCGCTGATCGCTTCGTCGGGCGCGGTGACAAAGGGTCAACAGGACTTAGCGCGTCTGAGCGAGGAGCGATCCGCATCGGGAGGTCTTGTCGCCCGGCTCCGCGCCGAAGCCGGCGCGCTCGCCTCCGATCCCCCCACCCGGATCGTAAGTTCCAGACTGCGCGAAATCGCGCTCGGTCATGCCGAGGATCTCGCGGCGCTCCGGCAGATCGACGAGAGTGAGCAGGACCTGGCTGAAAGGCGTGTCGCGATCGAGCGGAAGATTGCGGATCGCCCCCAAACAGGAAATCTGACCGCGATCGTAACGGCGATCGACCTTGCCAGGACCCTCGGGGCCGATGCGGACGCGCGCTGCGAACTGGCGCAGCGCAAAGCCGACCGGGCCGCGGCCAGCCTGGACGTGGCGCTCGCTCGGCTCACGCCCTGGAGCGGGGACGCATCGGCCCTGGCCGCGCTTCCCAGACTGGCACGGCACGAAATCGAAGACGTGCGATCCGTCCTTGCCGAGGCCGAGACCGATCTGCAGCGGGCAACAGACGCCGCTTCGCGCGCCCGCGAAGAGGCCGAGGCGCTCTCGCTCGAAATGGAGCAGCTCTCGTCGGGCGCTGCGGTGGCTGACGAGGAGATCACCGCGGTTCGAAGCGAGCGCGACGCGTTCTGGCGACCGCTGCGCGCGCACATGCGGCAAGGCATGGCCCTCCCCTCCCCTGATGAAGCTGTCGATGCTTATGAGACGGCAGTCGCTCGAGCAGATGAACGCGGAGATGCCCGCTACGCCGCCGCCGACGAGTCGAGCCGTCTGACGGTCATGGGTCAACGCCGGACCAGGCTCCTTCTGGCCGCTGACCAGGCGGACACGCGCGCGCAGGCGGCAAGCGATCGTCGCGAAAGCGCGCTGACGGGCTGGGCACGAAAGTTGGCGGAGGCGGGCTTTCCGGCGTTGGAGCCCAATCGGTTCCTCGGTTGGGTGTCCGAGCGGGAAACGGCTGAAGCAGCACATCAGGAGGCAATCGATGCCCACGACGATGCCAGGGCGATCGTTGCGCGGCGCAATGAATTGCGTGCCAGCCTGGTCGCCGCCCTCGCAGACGAGTCGGTGCCCAAGGGAGAAGACCTCCTGCCGCTGCTCGCCTTCGCCACACGGATTCGGCAAGCCGGCGAGGCGGCCGCCGAGCAGCACAGACTCGACGAGGCCGCACTCGTACAAATCGGGCAGGATGCGGAAGGTCTGCAGCGCCGCCGCACGCGTGTCGATGAGAGTATGGCGACGCGGATGGAGGCCTGGCGCGCGCTGCTGGTCGAAGCGGACATCGATCTCGACATAGCCAGCGCTCCGGCAACTCTCGACGTCCTGGACGAGCTCAGAGCCGCGATTGCCGCGCAGCGAGACCTGCAGACACGCATCGACGGCATAGCGAGAGACGCGCGTGAACATGACGAAAGCGTTGCGGCCCTAACCGAAAGGCTGGGGATTGCCGCCTCGGGCGGCGGAGTGACGCTACTCGAAGGGATGCGGGCCCGGCTCTCGGCGGCGCGCTCGACCGCAAGCGTCCTGGAGGCACTCGAGGAAAGCATTGCCGGCCGAAGCGCTGAGATGGCGGCCGAAGACGCACGGCATGCTGCGGCCTGGGCTTCGCTGACCGCGCTTCTGGAGGAGACGGGCGCTACCGACCTGCAGGGCCTGGGTGCGGCCATCGAGCGTTCGCGAGCAGCGCGCGCCCTGCGCCACGCGGTCAGCGAAGCGGAAGCCGCGATCGTCGCGGCGGGCGACGGCAAGGGACTGGATGAGCTTGTCGCGTCCCTGGAAGACGTCGATGCTGACGGTCTGGCCGTCCGAATCCAGTCGCTCTCGGGGCAGCTGACCCAGCTCAACGATGAGGTTGCCACTGCCGCAAGCGCCCACGGCGATGCCAGGAGAGTCTTTGCCGGTCTGGAGGCGCAAAGCGGCTCGTCCGCCGACGCGGCCTCGGATGCCGAGCAGGCCCGGGCCGAGCTCGCTGTTCTTGCCGAAGATTTTATCCTGAAGCGAACCGAGGCCGTCACGCTACGCTGGGCGATTGAACAATATCGCGAGCGCCATCAGGATCCCATGCTGCTGCGCGCAAGCGAGATCTTCCGCCGGCTGACGATCGGGCGGTATGCGGCGCTGCGGATCGACAGCGACGGACCCAATTCACGGCTCCTGGGGTTGCGCGACGATGGCAGGACCGTGGTGGACGTCGGGGCGATGAGCGAGGGAACCACGGACCAGCTCTTTCTCGCGCTTCGCCTCGCAGCTGTCGAGCAATCCATCGCGGCCGGTGTTCGCCTGCCCTTCCTCGCGGACGACTTGTTCGTCAATTTCGACGATGAGCGTTCCGAGGCCGGTTTCAGGGTGCTGGCGGAACTCGCGCGATCGACGCAGGTGCTGTTCTTCACCCATCACCCCCATCTGGCGGCGATCGCCCGATCTGTCGTCGGCGAAGACCTTCACTCGGAATGCTCCCTGGCCTGAGACAGCCGAGCGACCTTCAGATCAAGCCGCCCTGGACTGGCTGTTCGAATCCGGAACGCGCTGCTCCGACACTCTTTCGGCGCTTTGTGTACGCAACCTGCAGCGGCACCTGTCCTCGTCCCATTCGATGCGCGCCAGCGAATATCGGTGCCGCTGGCAATTGCCCGACGGCTTCGATCTAAGGCCGCATGACGTGGCGGAGGCTGCGGAAATGCGGCAGCGGGTCAAGGACGCCTTGAAGGACGGCAAATAGCGGAGCGCGGCCTCCAGCGCCTTCGCCCGGTTCTCGACTCCACGGCTCCCCAACTTGCGTTTTCTCGTCAGTATGATTATATTTTAATCGGACTGATAACAGGTGATAAACATGGCGACCGAGACGAAGGTATTGACCGCGCATGTCCCTCTGGGGCTCGCGGAAAAGGTTGAAGCAATGGCCTCGCGACTCGAACGCTCGCGCGGCTGGGTGGTGAAGCAAGCGCTCGCCGCCTGGGTCGATCAGGAGGAGGAGCGTCACCGGATGACGCTCGAAGCCCTGGAGGATGTCGATGCCGGACGGGTGATCGACCACCAGGCGATCACGGCATGGGCCGACAGCCTTGGGACGGACAAGCCGCTACCCTCGCCGGTCAAATGAAGATCCAGTGGACCAGCAAGGCGTCGTCGGACCTTGTGCGACTGCACGAGCATCTGGGTCCGGTCGCCCCCGAAGCGGCGGCGCGCGTGGTCCAGCAACTCGCCCACGCACCGGATCGGCTGATCGATTATCCGAGGATCGGCGAGAAGCTGGAAGCCTATGAGCCGCGCGAGGTCCGCCGGATCATCGTCGGCAACTACGAGATGCGCTACGAGATCGCGGCCGGAACGATCTTCATACTGCGCCTCTGGCATTGCCGCGAAAACCGCAACTTCGAATCGGAGCAGTAGCGAGGATGCGATCGACCACCGCCGCAGTCGCTTCTATCCTCAGACCAGACCGAAATCCTGAAATTCAACCTGCCGCAGTCGGCCGGACAGCCATTTCAGAGTAGCTCTCACGGGTTCCGCCAGTCCCGGTTGACCGACGATGGCACCAGGAATGTGGTCGGCTTCGATCCGCTGAAAAACTTGCACTTCGGCTTCACGGTCGGTGGGAAAATGGGGTGCGAGGTCTCGCCTCTCCTCTTCGCCGCCAGCGAACCTCGGCTCGCTCACGCACAAAATCGAAACAGAGACGGCGTCTTTGTTTCCGTCCAATCGGCCGTAATCACTGGCGTATGCCAAATGATCGGCTGCTGCCAGATCGCGGCGCGGCCATAAGCCATGCTTCACGACCCCAGTGAGATTCGCAGCTTGGGTGAAATGCAGCAGGAACCGCACGTCGCGGTCCAGGGCGATCGAGCGGATATGCGTCCTGCGGGCCTCGTTCATCGCAATGATCCCATAGACGCCTCCAATACCTCCGCCCAGTCTTTGACGCCGCGCGGCGCCATCCACGTTATCTCAAGACCGGGCCGAGCATATCGCAACGCCGCGCGTGCCGCCGCCAGTTCACCTTCGGCGTCATTGTCGACGGCGAGGATCAAGGATGTCAGACCTTGCGGCAGCAGGATCTGATCGAGACGCCGTGCACCCAAGCTCGCCCAGCAGGGAGCTCCTTGAATGAGGGTGAAGGCCCGCGCGGTTTCGAAGCCCTCGGCAAGCGCCAGGCAAGAAGCCGCCCGCCCTCCCCCTTGCCATG
>NZ_JAINEZ010000115.1:0-13633 GCF_019873065.1 Sphingobium sp. PNB | reverse complement strand
ATCCAAGGGCCTCCTGCTTCAGCGGAGCCCCCCTGAATCAATGTGCGTGCCGATTTTCAAGAGGATGATTGGGTTTGGACCCTAATGGAGAGCTTCATGGCCAAAGTCATCATTTCATGCGCAATCACGGGAGGCATCCATACGCCGACCATGTCCGATGCGCTGCCGATTACCCCCGAACAGATCGCTGAGGAGTCGATTGCCGCCGCCGAAGCAGGGGCCGCGATCATCCACCTGCACGCACGTCGGCCCGAGGATGGCCATCCGACCGGCGATCCGGAGGTGTTCGCGCGTTTCCTGCCAGTGATCAAGCAGCGCACCGACGCGGTGATCAACCTTACCACCGGCGGCAGTCTGACCATGCCCGTCCAGGAGCGCATCGCGGCCGCGCTCCGGTTCCAGCCCGAGATATGCTCGCTCAACATGGGGAGCATGAACTTCGCGCTGTTTCCCGTGGCGGGCAAGATCACGGAATGGAAATATCCGTGGGAAAAGGACTATATTGCCAATTCGGACGATTATGTCTTCCGCAACAGCTTCCGTGACATCGCCTATATGTTCGAGACGCTGGGCGGCATGGGCACCAAATATGAGCATGAATGCTATGACCTTTCGCATCTCTACACGCTGGCGCATTTCATCGACCGTGGCCTGATCAAGCCGCCATTCTTCGTCCAGATGGTCTTCGGGATTCTGGGGGGAGTGGGCGCGCACCTCGAAAACCTCGTGTTCATGAAGGAAACCGCGGACCGGCTTTTCGGCAAGGAGAGCTATAAATGGTCGGTGCTGGCGGCGGGCCGCCACCAGATGCCGTTCATAACCCAGGCGGCGCTGCTGGGCGGGCATGTTCGCGTCGGGCTTGAGGACAGTCTTTATATCGGACGTGGCGAACTCGCCGCATCGAACGCCCAGCAGGTCGAGAAGATCAAGCGCATCCTGGCCGAACTCGGCCATGAGCCCGCGACACCCGCCGAAGCGCGCGAAATGCTGGGCCTGAAGGGCGCCGACCGGACGCTCATCTGATCGCGCAAGAAGCCGCGGAGGGTGTGACACCCGCGGCGGCCCTCCTCAATTTATCGACCGCCGATCGAATTCGAAGGATCAAGTGCATGGAAGCCGCGAGCAGCCAGTCGCGACGCGACATCGTCAACGCGCTCGAGCATCTCGATACGCGATTATTGTGGCTTTCCTCCTGGATGATTCACAACGCCAATCATCTTCGGCCCAAACGCGACGGGCTGAAGGTCGGCGGCCATCAGGCCAGTTGTTCGTCGATGACCGCGATCATGGCGGCGCTCTACTTCCATGCCCTTCGTCCGCAGGACAAAGTGGCGGTCAAGCCGCATGCGGGGCCGGTGCTGCATGCCATCCATTACCTGCTCGGCAACCAGACCCTCGATCGCATGCAGAAATTCCGCGGTCTGGGGGGTGTGCAAAGCTATCCTTCCCGTACCAAGGACACTATCCCCGTCGACTTCTCCACGGGCTCGGTCGGCCTGGGCGTCGCGGTCACGGCTTTCTCTTCACTCGTCCAGGACTATCTTATCGCGCACGGCCAGGTGCGGGAGGAGGATGCGGGTCGCATGATCGCGCTGATGGGCGATGCCGAACTCGACGAGGGCAATATCTACGAATGCCTGATCGAGGGTTACAAGCACGATCTGCGCAACTGCTGGTGGATCGTCGACTATAACCGCCAGTCGCTGGATGCGACCACGGCGGATCGCATGTTCCGGCGCTTCGACGATATCTTCGAGACATGTGGCTGGCGCGTTGTCACCCTCAAATATGGCAAGATGCAGCTCGCGGCCTTTGCGCGCCCCGGCGGCAGGGCGCTTGAAGAATGGATCGACAGCTGCCCCAATGCCGAGTTCGCGGCGCTCACCTATCAGGGCGGCGCTGCCTGGCGCGAAAGGCTGATGGCCGATATTGGCCAGAAACCGAACGCTCGGAAGCTGCTCGACAGCTATGACGACGAGGCTCTGGCGCGGCTGATGACCAATCTGGGCGGCCATTGCATCGAAACGCTGGTCGACGCGTTCGACAGCGCGCAGGACGACCGGCCGACCCTGTTCATCGCCTATACGGTCAAGGGCCACGGGTTGCCGCTCGCGGGCCACAAGGACAATCACTCGGGCATGATGAACCCGGCCCAGATGGAGCAGTTCCGCACCGGCCTGGGCATCAGGGAAGGCGAGGAGTGGGAACCCTGGGGCGGCCTTGGCGACAATGCCGCAACAGAGCTGAAGGCTTTCATCGCCGACAGTCCGATCGCGAAGGTCAAGACGGAACCGCTGGCGCCCGCAGTCTCTGTTCCGGCGATCCGCGCGCCCGAGGGCGCCGAACAATCCACCCAGGCCGCTTTCGGACGCATCCTGCTCGACCTCGCCAAATCGGGCGAGGAGCTGGCCGATCGCATTGTCACCACCGCGCCTGACGTCACCCAGACCACCAATCTAGGCGCCTTCGTCAACCAGCGCGGGCTGTTTCGCCGGCAGGAGCTGGCCGACGTGTTCCACAAGGCGAAGATTCCCTCGGCACAGAAATGGGCGCAGCATGCGGCGGGTCAGCATATCGAGTTGGGCATTGCAGAGAACAACTTCTTCCTCATGCTGGCCTCGCTGGGCCTTGCCGCGCCGCATTTCGGTACACGGCTGCTGCCGGTCGGCACTGTCTACGACCCGTTCATCGCCCGCGGTCTCGATGCGCTGAACTATGGCTGCTATTCGGACTCCCGCTTCCTCCTGGTGGGCACGCCCTCGGGGATTACGCTGGCAGCGGAAGGTGGCGCGCACCAGTCGATCAACACCCCGCTGATCGGCATGGGTCAGCCCAATCTCACCTATTTCGAGCCGGCCTATGCCGACGAGCTGGCCATGATGATGGCTTATGCCTTCGACCATATGCAGCAGCCCGACGGCAGCTCCGTCTATCTGCGCCTGACGACCCGATCGATCCCGCAGGTCGCACGCGACGATGCCAGTTGGCAAGCCGACCTGTTGAAGGGCGGTTACTGGCTGCGTCGTCCTTCCGAAGGGGCTGAAGCCGCGATTGCCTTCACCGGCGTCGTCGCGCCCGAGGCACTGGCGGCGTGGGAAAAGCTTGTCGACGACATTCCTGGTCTCGGCCTGCTCAATGTCACCTCACCCGACCTGCTCCATCGCGGCTGGTCGGCCCGTCGCGCCGCGCGCTGGACCGATGAAACGGCCGCGCCCTGCCATGCCGAGACATTGCTTTCCGCGCTCGCCCCGGGGGCGGGGCTGGTGACGGTGCTCGACGGATCGCCCGCCGCGCTGTCCTGGCTCGGCGCGGTCAGGGGCATGCGCGTCAGCCCGCTCGGGACCGACCGTTTCGGCCAGACCGGGGACCTGCCCGATCTCTATCACGCCTATCGGCTGGACAGCGACGCCATTATTGAAGCCGCCGCCGAACTTTTCCTGGGAAACTGACATGGCCATCGAACTGAAGATGCCGGCGCTGTCGCCGACGATGGAAAAGGGCACGCTGGCAAAATGGCTGGTCGCCGAGGGCGATCTGGTGAAGGCCGGCGATCTCCTCGCCGAGATCGAGACCGACAAGGCCACGATGGAATTCGAAGCCGTGGACGAGGGGAGGATAACGAACCTCGTGGTTCCCGAAGGAACGGCAGACGTTGCGGTCGGCACGGTCATTGCCGTCATGGCGGAGAATGGCGAGACCGCGCCCCGGCCGTTGCTGGCGGGCGCCGAGCCGACGATCGCTCGACCTGCCGAGGCC
This sequence comes from Sphingobium sp. PNB, assembly GCF_019873065.1. Classification (NCBI taxonomy): domain Bacteria; kingdom Pseudomonadati; phylum Pseudomonadota; class Alphaproteobacteria; order Sphingomonadales; family Sphingobiaceae; genus Sphingobium; species Sphingobium sp. PNB. Next base: position 9,877 of record NZ_JAINEZ010000115.1, on the reverse strand, counting down.
GCGCAAGCGCCCGCTCCATCCGCTCCAGAGTCGGTCCGGCCAAAGCCCGCGCCAGAGGTGCCGGCGCCGCGCGCCTGTGTGTCGCCCGCCGAGCGGGTGAAGGTTAGCCCGCTTGCATTGCGCATTGCGGAGGCGAAGGGCATTGACCTTGGCGGCATCGCCGGTACCGGCCCCAACGGCCGCATCGTTCGCGCCGATCTTGGCATCGGGCCATTGGTCACCCCGCGCCACGACCCGGTCGCACGGTCGATCGACGCCGTGCCGTCCCTTGTCGCGACAGTCGCCCCACCGCCTTCCGGCGTTCCTGTCGAGACGGTCAAGCTCAGCTCGATGCGAAAGACCATCGCGCGGCGCCTCACCGAATCCAAGCAGACGGTGCCGCACTTCTACCTGACGGCACGCTGCAACATCGATCCGCTGTTGAAGCTGCGCAGAGAACTGAACGCCTCTCTCGCGCCGCGCAGCATCAAGCTCAGCGTCAACGACATGCTGATCAAGGCCCTGGCGCTCGCGCTCGTCGAAGTGCCGGACGCGAACGTCCAGTTCGGCGGCGAGGAGCTGCATCGCTTCGGGCGCGTCGACATATCGATGGCGGTTGCGATCGATGGCGGCCTCATCACTCCGGTGATCAAGGGCGCTGAGGCGCTGTCGCTTTCCGCCATAGCGACGCAGACGAAGGCGCTCGCCGCGAAGGCGCGCGATGGCAAGCTGCTGCCCGAGGAATATCAGGGCGGCACCTGTTCGATCTCCAATCTCGGCATGTTCGGGATCGACGAGATGTTTCCGGTGATCAATCCGCCCCAGGCTCTCATTCTGGGCACGGCCGCAGGGGTTGAGCAGCCGTGGAAGGTCGATGGTGCCGTGGGGCTCGCGACGATCATGGCGACGACGGCGAGCTTCGATCATCGCGCAATCGACGGCGCCCTAGCGGCCCGGTTCATGCAGTCATTCCGCGGCCTTGTCGAAACGCCGATCCTGCTGTGCAGTTGATCATGACAAGTGCCGGGGGCGCTTGTTCTTCCTCAAATCATTCGAGGAAGGCGCTGTCCAGATCCGTGGAGCAGGAGCGGACGTCTCCGCCTGAAGCTGAAGGAAATTTATGCAGACCGACCCTATCGTGATTGCCAGTTATGCCCGCACTCCGATGGGCGGCTTTCAAGGCGCGTTTTCATCGGTCGCCGCAACGGAGCTTGGCGCTATCGCCGTCCGCGCGGCAGTCGAACGTGCCAAGGTGCCGGGCGAAGCAATCGACCGCATCTACATGGGATGCGTGCTGCCGGCGGCGCTGGGCCAGGCCCCGGCGCGACAGGCCGCTCTCGGCGCCGGGCTTCCGGAGAGCGTTCAGGCCACGACAGTGAACAAAATGTGCGGCTCTGGCATGCAGGCAATCATCATGGCGGCCGAAGCGCTGCGAGCGGGCGCCGCCGACGTCATCGTCGCCGGAGGCATGGAAAGCATGACCAATGCGCCCTATGTCCTTCCCAAACATCGCTCTGGCGCTCGGATCGGACATGACCGCGTCATCGACACAATGATGATGGACGGTCTCGAGGATGCCTATAGCGTGGGCAAGCCGATGGGCGCGTTCGCGCAGGATACGGCGGATGCCTATCGGTTCACGCGCGAGATGCAGGATGCCTATGCGCTTCGGTCGCTGGAGCGCGCGCGGGCCGCAATCGAAACGGGCGCCTTCGCCGAAGAAATCGTGCCGGTGCCTGTAAGGACGCGGTCAGGCTCGCAATTCATCGCAACGGACGAGCAGCCGGGGAGGGCGCGGCCGGAGAAAATACCGACGTTAAAGCCTGCATTCGCGTCAAACGGCACGATCACTGCGGCGAGTTCGGCATCGATCTCCGATGGCGCGGCGGCCATTATATTGACTCGGCGGAGCGTTGCCGAGCGGCTCAAAATGCCGGTAATAGCGCGCTTGAGCGGGTCCGCGGCGCATGCGCATGCTCCCGCGCTCTTCACCACCGCTCCCGTTCACGCCATCCGGACGTTGCTCGGCAGAACAGGCTGGTCGGTTGAGGATGTCGACCTGTTCGAGGTGAACGAAGCCTTTGCCGCGGTAGCGATGATCGCGGCGCGCGATTTGGCAATCCCCGATGACCGCCTCAATGTAAATGGCGGAGCGACAGCCCTGGGCCATCCGATCGGCGCGTCGGGCGCGCGCATTCTGGCGACCTTGCTGGCGGCGCTTCAACGCCGGGGCGGTCGGCGCGGCGTCGCGGCCCTGTGCATCGGCGGCGGCGAAGCGACCGCAATGGCAATTGAACTGATTTGAGGGAGAGACAAGCGATGAACATCGATGGCGTTGCGGCAATCGTCACGGGAGGCGCATCGGGGCTCGGGGCTGGCACGGCACTGCGCCTTGCCCGCTTAGGAGCGAGGGTCACGATCTTCGACCTCAATTCAAAGCTCGGCTCCGCACAGGCTGAGGAGTTGGGAGGACATTTCCTGGCTGTGGATGTGACGGACGAAGTCGCCGTTCACGCGGCGATCGCGGAAGCTGAGGCGCGGCACGGCGTCGCTCGCATCCTGGTCAATTGCGCCGGCATCGCCACGCCGCGCAAGGTGATAGATCGCGACGGCAGTCCGATGCCGCTTGCCGACTTCTCCAGGATCGTGACGATCAATCTCATAGGTTCGTTCAATGTGCTCTCCGCCTTCGCCGCGCGGCTTCACACCGCCGAACCTGTTGGCGAGGAGCGCGGTGTCATCGTCAACACGGCGTCGGTTGCCGCCTATGATGGGCAGATCGGTCAGGCCGGCTATGCCGCGTCGAAGAGTGGAATCGTTGGAATGACACTGCCGATAGCGCGAGAGCTTGCGCGTTATGGCATAAGGGTCATGGCGATCGCACCGGGCATCTTCTGGACGCCGCTGCTCGCCGGACTGCCCAAGGAGGCCCAGGACTCCCTCGGAAAGCAGGTGCCGTTCCCCAGCCGGTTGGGGCAGCCCGGCGAATATGCGCAATTGGTCGAAAGCATCATAACCAACCCGATGTTGAACGGAGAGGTCATTCGCCTGGACGGAGCGATCAGGATGGCCCCCAAATAAGCGCGCAGCGGCGGCCCGAATGTCAAGGCAGAGATGATCGAGCGCTTTTCCGCAACGGCGCCAAATGCCGCAGCGGTTCAAGGGACGGCGGCGAGAGCATGGCCTTGCGCTTCATGCCGCCCTTGCCCTGTTCGACCCGGATCAGCATTCGCTTGCTGTCGATATTGTCGTCCTCTGTCGGAGATCCGCCTGAACGGCGTGGAGCCATGGCTTTTCAGAGGTGGGGTGTCGGGAAGATAGAAGCGCTTCATCTTGGGGCTTCGTGGCTGAACTTCTGTTTCCCGCGCGGCGACCAAGCTTGTCTTTGGTGATCTCAACCGCCGGGATGGTTCGCCTTCAGAACATCCTCGATGCGATCCGCAACTTGGGTCATCGCCATCAAGCCGGTTCCACGGTCAGCACCGCAGCTTCCGCGCCCGTCACTCTCACTCTTGCACCGACTGGCGAGTCGGGGCCTCTGCACGACCAGACGCTGTCGCCCACCTTCACCCGACCCCGGCCATTGTCGATCGGTTCGACGACGGTGACGACCTCTCCCACCAGCCGGGCGGTGCGGTCGTTGAGGAGCGGGTCTTGCGAGTCCACCGGATTGGCGGTGTACCAGCGTCGCCCGCCCCAGACCGACAGCAGGCAAAGGCCCGCGAAAAGCAGCAACTGAAGCGGGATGGAGATCGGAAAGGCGAGGGCGACCAGACCGGTCAGCGCGGCGGCCAGCGCGACCCAGATCAGGAATACGCCCGGTATCACCACTTCACCCATGGCGAGCAGTGCGGCGAAGACCAGCCAGCCCCAATGGTCGTCCAGCATGGCGAGCCAGTCGGTCATGCCTGCCCCTGTCCGAACGGCCCGCGCCGCGACGGGGCAGGGGGCGGCGGTGGAGGCGCGGCGTCTCCCAGAGCCTCCCTGGCCAGCGCGCCGATGCCGCCCAATGTGCCGATCAGCTGAGTCGCCTCCACCGGGAAAAGGATCGTCTTGGCGTTGGGGGAGGTGGCGAACTGGCTCACCGCCTCGACATATTTCTGGGCGACGAAATAGTTGATCGCCTGCGCGTTGCCGCTGGCGATGGCTTCGGAAACCATCTGCGTTGCCTTGGCTTCGGCCTCCGCCTCGCGCTCGCGGGCTTCGGCGTCGCGGAAGGCGGCTTCGCGGCGGCCCTCCGCTTCCAGGATCTGGCTTTGCTTCTGCCCTTCGGCCTTCAGGATTTCCGATGCGCGCAGCCCCTCCGATTCGAGGATCAGGGCGCGCTTCTCGCGTTCGGCCTTCATCTGGCGGCCCATGGCGTTGACGATGTCGGCGGGCGGGCGGATGTCCTTGAGTTCCACGCGGGTGATCTTGATGCCCCATGCATTGGTGGCGTGGTCGACCACCGAGAGCAGGCGGGCGTTGATCTCGTCACGCTTGGACAGGGTTTCGTCCAGGTCCATCGACCCCATGACCGTGCGCAGGTTGGTGGTCGCGAGCTGCATGATCGCGACATAGAGTTCCGACACTTCATAGGCCGCCTTGGCCGCGTCCAGCACCTGGAAGAACACGACGCCGTCGACCGAGACCATGGCGTTGTCCTTGGTGATGATCTCCTGCCCCGGAATGTCGACCACCTGTTCCATCATGTTGATCTTCCGCCCGACGGCGTAGAAGAAGGCGGGGTAGAAATTCAGGCCGGGGCGCGCGACTTCGGTGAAGCGGCCGAAGCGTTCGATGGTATATTGATAGCCCTGGCGCACGACCTTGACGCTCACCGCCAGGTAGAACAGCACCAATAATGTCACCGTCAGCGCGAATGTCGTCAGCATCTCTGCCTCTCCCCCGAAATCCGCTTGGACTATGACGCGAAATCATGAATGGGAAAAGGTAAAGTGATAGGAGTTCCATCATGTTGTTGCGCCACGCCCGATCGCTGCTGTTCCTTCCCGCGTCCAACCCGCGCGCCATTGCCAAGGCGCGGACGCTGTCCTGCGACATGGTGATACTGGATCTGGAGGATGCGGTGCCCGACGGCCGCAAGGAAGAAGCGCTAGCCAATGCGGTCGAAGCGGTTGTGGAGGGATTTGGCAGTCGTCTCTCGGCAGTGCGCATCAATGTCGAGGGCGCGCCCTCTCATGGGCGGGAGATGGTCGCGCTCAAGGCGTCGGCCGCGGATTATGTGGTGCTGCCCAAGGTGGAAAATCCCCGTCAGGTGAAGGATGTGTTCAGCGTCTGCCACAAGCCGGTGATCGCGATGATCGAGAGCGCGACGGGCGTGCTGGCGGCGCAGGCGATCGCGGCGGCGGAGGGCTGCGCGGGGTTGTTCATGGGGAATAACGATCTACGGCAGGATTTGGGGATACCGCCGTCGGCCGGGCGGGAAGGGCTGGCCCTGTCCCTGCAATCCGTCATCCTTGCGGCGCGAGCGGCGAGTATCGCCGTGTTCGATGGTGTCTTCAACCGGCTGGACGATGAAGCGGGTTTCGAAAGCGAGTGCGCAGCGGGGCATGCGCTGGGCTTCGACGGCAAGACGCTGATCCATCCGAGCCAGGTGCCGGTCGCCAATCAGGTGTTCGGTCCTGATCCCCAGGCCGTCGCCGATGCACGGCGACTGGTCGAGGCGGCGACGGGCGGGGCCGAGCGGTTCGAGGGGCGAATGATCGAAAGCATGCACGTCGAGGAGGCGAGGGCGCTGATCGCGCGGGCCGACGCCGTGACGGCATAGCCGATGCCGGAACTGAAATATCCGCATGGATAACCCGGTGCAACAGTCATAAAATCAGGGAAAGGACGTGAATCCGCGATGTTTCCGGATGCGTCATAAATGTCACTGTCAAATAAAAATTAATGGCATTTTTATGGCAAAATGTTAATGTTTGATTTGCGGGGTCGGAGATTCTGCGAGGTCCATCATGTCCAGGTTGAGGATGGCGGCGAGTGCCGCCAGTTGTATCGTTGCGCTCTTTTTCGGCGGCGCTGCGTCCGCGGGGGAGGTACAGTGCTGGCAGCCTTATGAAATAGAGGCGGCGCGTGTCAGAGATCTTCAGATCATGTTGATGCTGGGATCGCTGAAATGCCGATCGACCAATAGCGAAATCACCGCGAAATACGATAAATTCTATGAGAGGATGGGAAATGCGGACAAATATAATAATGCATTGAAACTGCGTTTCATGCGTGAAAACGGCATTGCCGACGGGCAACGTGCCTATGACGACTTCATCACGAAAATGGCCAACAGTCATACGGATGGCGTGCAATCGGCGGGTTTCTGTCAAATGGCCGACACGCTGATGACGTTGGCCACCAACGCCGGTCAGGACGAACTGCCTGTGTTGGCGCGGAATTTTTCGGAAAAGCCGGCTGGCGTGGGCGATGTCTGTGAACTGAAGACGGCTGCTGCGGCGCCTTTGGCCGCGCCGCCGCCGGTAGCGGAACCAGCGACGCCGGTTGCCGTGGCGGAAGCGGCACCGCCCGCCGTCACGCCGCAATCGGCGGCCGCAGCGCTGGAGGCGGCGGCCATTGCGCTACAATCGGCTGCTGCGAGCCTCAAGACTCCGGCTGCCGATGTGGCGCCGAAGGATGCCGTGTCGGATGCCCAGCCGACGATGGTGGCTGTGGCGAAGCCGGTGAGTTGAGGGTGTCATGGGTGCCGCGCCTTTGGGGAGCGCGGCACGGGGAAATGCGAGCCCCGGAACGCTTTTTCAGTCCCCGCTGCGTTCCTCCGGTCTCCATCCCCGGCCCGCCGCTTTTCAGCGTTTTTCATATTTCCAGTTGCGGCCCTTGCCTGCCGCGATCCATTCGACCGCCTGTGCGATGCGCCTGTCGCGGGTGGCATCCGTTCGCGCATCGTTGATCCACTCGCAATAGTCGCGCACCTTGCCGGGCGGGAAGCCTGCCCATGTTGCCGCGGCGGCAGGATCGGCGTCGAGGGCCGCTGAGAAAGCGGGATGCAGGGCAAGCGGTGCGCGAGGCGTCTTCACGCCGCTGCGTGGCTCGTCGCCGGCCTCTATCAACGCCATGGCTTTCCTCAAAAGAGCTGCGATCATGGCATCGTCCGGCAGATCGTGCAGGCGTCGAATCCGGCCGAACTGGCCCATGGCTTTGCCACGGCTGCCGTCCGGCGCAACCTTGTCATGCCAGAAGCCGAAGGCGACATGCCGCTGGAAGCCGGCCATGTTGCAGAGGTTTTTGTCCCGATAGGTGAAGAAGGGCATGCCCCATTTGACGGTTTCCGCAATGTCGGGCGATGCCGCGTGGATCAGGCCGCGCAAATGGCGGAGGATCGGCTGTGCGAAATCGGCCTGCCCGGCGATGTAGGCGTCGATGCGGGGATCGACCGCCATCGCCATCAGCCCTGCCGGTGCCGGGCGGTCAGCAGATAGTTGATCGCCTTGTTGGGCGAAAGGATGAAGCCCCTGGCCGGTGAGAAGCTGAGCCCGCTGCTGTCGATCACCTCCAGTCCCGCATTCTCCAGCAGCTTCGCAAGTTCCTCGGGATTGAGGAATTTGTGCCAGTCATGCGTGCCCTTGGGGATGCCGCCGATGCTTTCGCCGATGGTGATCATGGCAAGGCGGGAGAGGGGGGTACGGTTGGGCGTCGAAAGGATCAGCAGGCCGTCCGGGGCCATCTTTTCCGCCAGCGCGGCGACGAAGGCTGCCGGGTCCGCCACATGTTCGATCACCTCCATGCAGGTGACGAGGTCGAAACCTGTTTCCTCCAGTCGTTCCACCGGCGTGGCGCGATAGTCGATGGCGAGGCCTTGCCCCGCGGCATGGTTGCGCGCCACGGCGATATTCTCCTCCGCCGCATCCAGCGCGGTCAGGCTAGCGCCCAGGCGCGCCAGCGGTTCGGCCAGCAGGCCGGCGCCGCAGCCGACGTCCAGGGCGCGGCGGCCCGCCAGCGGGCGGAAATCATGGCTCCGCCCCGGCCAATGCCGGTCGACGGCATCGCGAATATAGCGCAGCCGGACCGGATTGAGCTTGTGCAGCATGGCGCTGCTGCCATGGGGATTCCACCAGTCGGCGGCCATGGCGCCGAAATGGGCGGCTTCGCGCGGATCGATGGTGCTGGACGCAATATTCTCCATGGCCTCCTGCTACCAGTGTCCGGGGGTGCAGGCTATGGCTGTTTTTCGGCCTGTCTTGCATTGCCCGGCGCCGCCGATCCGGATTCGCGCGCCTTGTCCTCCTGGTCGAGGCCACGGTAGAGGTCCCGCGTCGCATCCTCGGTGCGGCGCATCTCTTCCGGCGTCCGGTGCCTGCGGTTGCTGAGCATCACGAAGATCAGCACGATCCCGAGCAGGATCGGCCCGCCGATCGTCACCATCGCCCATAAGCTGCTTTCCATCGCATCCTCCGTTCCTGGTCCCCGGACGGGCAATGACCGGCAGGCGGGTCGGTTCCTTCCGCTGCTGCCGCTACTCTGTCGCTTTGCTTGCCATATTCGCCGCTGCTGCTAATAGGAGCGCCGTTTTCGCGCCCCTCCGGGGCATTTTATTTCTTTTCAGCAGGCGGGTTCGACAGGCAAATGGCGCGCATCGTGATGAAATTCGGCGGCACCTCCATGGCGGGGATGGAGCGAATTCGCAACGTGGCCGCGCGGGTCAAACATGTCGTCGAACAGGGGCATGAGGTTGCCGTCGTCGTATCCGCCATGGCGGGGGAGACCGACCGGCTGGTGGGTTTCTGCAAGGAAGCCTCGCCGCTCTACGATCCGGCGGAATATGATGTCGTCGTTGCTTCCGGCGAACAGGTGACGAGCGGCCTGCTCGCCATGACGCTGAAGGCGATGGGCGTGGATGCGCGGAGCTGGCTCGGCTGGCAGCTTCCGATCCGTACCAACGAAGCCCATGCCAAGGCGCGCATCGGGGACATCGACACGATCGACCTGCTGGCGTCGATGCGGTCGGGCACGGTGGCGGTCATCCCCGGCTTTCAGGGCATGATGGAGGATGGCCGCATCTCCACCCTCGGCCGCGGCGGGTCCGATACCTCGGCCGTTGCCGTCGCGGCGGCGGTGAAGGCGGACCGCTGCGACATCTATACCGACGTCGACGGCGTCTATACCACCGATCCGCGCATCGTGGCGCGGGCGCGCAAGCTCGACCTCGTTACCTATGAGGAGATGCTGGAACTGGCTTCGGTCGGCGCCAAGGTGCTCCAGACCCGCTCGGTCGGCCTCGCCATGAAGGAAGGCGTGGTCGTGCAGGTGCTTTCCTCCTTCGATGATCCCACCCAGGACGACCTCCCCGGCACGCTGATCGTCAGCGAAGAGGAACTGGAAGCCAAGCTCAAGGAAGACAAGATGGAACGTCAGCTCATCACCGGCATCGCCCATGACAAGAATGAGGCGAAGATCACCCTGACCCGCGTGCCGGACCGTCCGGGCGCGGTGGCGCACATCTTCGGGCCGCTGGCCGACGCCGCGATCAACGTGGACATGATCATCCAGAATGTCGGCCGCGACAAGGGCGAGACGGACGTGACCTTCACCGTGCCGGGCGCGGATCTTGCACGGGCGCTGGACGTGCTGGAAAGCCAGAAGGACGTGATCGGCTTCAACCGGGTGATCCCGGATACGAAGGTGGCGAAGGTGTCGGTCGTCGGCGTCGGCATGAAGAGCCATGCGGGCGTCGCCAGCACCATGTTCAAGTCGCTGGCCGATCGCGGCATCAATATCCTCGCCATCTCGACCAGCGAGATCAAGGTTTCGGTGCTGATCGACGAGGATGAGACCGAACTGGCGGTGCGTGTGCTGCACACGGCCTATGGCCTGGACGCGCCGGTCGCTTGACCTTTCCTTCCCTCCTCTTCAGGGGAGGGGCCGGGGGTGGGGGACTGCCCCACAAAAT
>NZ_JAINEZ010000114.1:0-13780 GCF_019873065.1 Sphingobium sp. PNB | reverse complement strand
ACGACAAGCTCGCCCAGAACTTCCTGTCAGCCGTCAGCCTCGCTGCCGCCGTGGCCTTCTGGCTCTGAACGAGTCTGAACCCTAGCGTCTGTATACTAATCGTGTCATTTACGCCTCGATCGTGATTCAGGGGTGACACGCGGTTGAAGCCGAAGGTCGCTCTTCCAAGGCGTGAGGGGGCGAGCAGTGAAACATCAACAGCCATAGCGATGCTGCCTGTTCAGCCGTGCCCGTCCGGGTTCGGTTCCATCACCTCATGCATAAGGAAACTGTCGATGAGAAAGTTCATCGTCCTACTTTCGCTTGCGCTTGCAACAGCCTGCGCGAATGAAGCGGAGCAACCCAAGAAAATGGAGCCGCAGGAGATCTACCTTTCCTGCAAAGAGACGATCGACACAGAGGAGCGTCATCTAACTGGCGGAGCTGAGAATAGCCGGACCCGAACCGTGGAAAATCTGTACCGGATTAATCTGACGAAGCCCCAGCTAGAGTGGTGGAATGATGAGGGCGGAAAATTCGAAGATAATTGCACGCGTGATGTCGGTTGTACGGTCAAGATTACGCAATCAGAAATATCCACTGCCACCGATCTTGCGGCTGATCCGAGAGATAAACACCCGCTGATCCGCAATGGCTGGATGAAAATAGGTAGAACGACAGGAAAATTGACGAGCTATCATGCGCTGGCCTTCCCCAACTCAATGAAAGAGATGGTCAGTAAATCAAGTGGGGCCTGTCAGGTTGCTCAGGCACCACAACGGAAATTCTGACTTTCATGGTTCGGGTTGTCGCCTTCTTCTTCCTTCTCGGCCTTGCGTATCTCGCGATCAAGGCGGCCATCCTCGTCGCCGTGATCGTTTGCCTACTGCGATGGCCAAAAGAGACAATCTCGGTCTTAGTGGCGATCTTCCTCATCAACCTGGTCGGTCGCTATCCCGTCGCGGCGGGAATACCGGTCGGCGTCGTCCTGTTGGTAGGCATCTGCATCGTTTTGCTCAAGCCTGACCCGCACCGATAATCCGCATCATCACTATCGAATTAACCTGCCCTCGGCCTCACGGTCGGGGGCTTTTTTATTGGAGCTACCTTATGCACATTATCCACACGTGGCAGGAACTGGCTGCATATCTCGACAGTCCCATTCCCTCCGATCTGAAATGCCTTCTGCAAACACGCCGTGACCAATTGATGGAATATGGCGATCTCTCGGAACTGGGCATTTTCGCCATCATCGCGCCCGGCGACACCATGGCTGCAATAGAAGATGCAACCGGCTGGCCGATTCTGATGGAAGGCACGCCGACGTTCGAGTGGGTGCAGCGGCATGGCACCATTTTCGAGATGCCGTTTGTGCTGTCCGATTCAGGCGCAGGGCATGTGCTGATCGTACCTGACGCAGAAGGCATCGACCCTACCTTGCTCGATCTGTGCCGGGCCTATGCTGATCAGCCGAATGGCGATTCAACTGACAGAGCAGAGGGTAATTGAGCCAAGGCCGTCCGGCCACCCTCTCGAAGCGCAAACTCAGCGAACCAAAGCGGCGTCGATCTTCGGCGCCTTATTTTTTTGTCCGGAGCTGATCATCATGATTTCACTTTACGATGCCGCTACCATGAAAGCCGCCCTGTTGCTGCCCCTCGATCCGCCCTTCGCCGCCTGCTGTCCGATCGCATTCAGGATGCCATTGCCTGCGGGCTGGAAGGATTGACCCATATCATTGTCGTCGAACCCGGCGATGGGGAAGCTGATTTCATCCGTGAAGGGGCATTCTCGCCGTTCTGGAACCCGCTGTCGGAAACCCGCTATAGCGATCCAGCCCATATTCCGCCTTGGGACTGGGCTGAACGGTTGGACGGCTGGGGGTGGGAGTTCATCCGCACCGTTGGCAATGACGGGTTCGCCTTTATCGTGCTGGTGCCGGATAGTGAGGGGGTCGACCCGATGCTGCGCGCCATGTGCCGGGAACTTATCCCATGCGGCTGATCGGCACCCTTCTTGTCATCTGCATGGTCTTCGCGGTGATGAAGCTGGCGGTCATGGCTCTGCTGATCGCTCTGGGCATCCGGCTGCTGGTGGCGACGCTCAAGCATCCGCGTGAGGCATTGGGATTCATGCTGATGCTGGCCACCATGTCGCTGATCGAGGCGCATCCGTGGATCGCGCTGGTCGGATTCTCGGCAACGGCGATGGTCACGGCCATCGGGAAATAGGTCACTTGGCCGGGGTGCGGATTGGCGCGCGACTTTGCTTCAGGAGATCCAGCATCTTCACGGCGTCGGATTGGAAGATTTTGCCGTCATCGGTGAGGCGCAGGCTAACATGGTCATAGAAAAGGACGCGCCCCAACCATTTCTCAAGTGCCATAACATCTCGCTTAACATTCGACCGATGCCAGCCCAGTGCCTCGCTTGCTTGGGTGAAGTGCTTTGTTTCAGCGACCTTCAAAAATGACTCCAGCCAGCCCGCGTTGAATTGGCGAATCGGCTGTCGCGGATTCGGCGCTTCGGGCACTTTTTTGCGCATCACATCCTCAAAATAATTTCGCCCAGAATCGTGCAAGATTTGCACGGCCCATGTCAACGATACTCAACTTTTGGACCGTGCGAATCTTGCACGATAGTGAACATAGCATTGAGAAAAAAGGATTATTTGTCTATTCTTGCAGCGCGAACGATGGGGCCGAGCCACTGATTGTGTGAGCCTTACGGATGCCCGAACGGGTGGTGTGACCATCGGAACGGAAGTTGGATTGATTGAACAGAGGACAGATTATGTTTGTAAATGTGAACGCCGCAGCCCGGCACGTGGAAATGGTTGAGGCGTTCGGCCTGCCGGAAAACTGGCAGCGATATTATCCCGAGGTCTTCGGCGCGTACCATGTGAATGGCGACACCTGCTATTGGGAGTTCAGCCCGATAACCAAGGTCTGGGACGTCAAGGTGTGCGGCGACTACGACCCACGCGACTGCGGGCAGACCGTCGAAAAATGCCCCTTCTGGACGGAGGAAGAGCGTCTGGACATTGAGGAAAAGCTACGGAGCCTGGCGTTCCTTCCGCGCCCTTCCACCCCGAAAAATTCGGGAAATTGGAGGAACCGTCCGCAATTCGTCTACGAGGGTTGGGTCTTCTCCTGGAAATTCAACCAGCGTGAAAACCGTTGGCAGCTTGAGCCAATGGGCAGGCCCTAACACGTCGTCGCCGCCCTTGGCGGGAAGACTGGGGGCGGCTTCTCATCTTGTCTTCGGTGTCCGGGCCATCCGCCGGACGACAAGCGCCGTGTCAGTGCACGCGGCAGATCACAACCGATTCAATGCGATAAAATAAATGCAAGATATGAATGACGCGGTGGCCGACGAACCGGGCACCCACAAGAAAGCTATTTCCGCTGCGGACATTGAGATTTTTCCCGTCCAGCGATCCGCTCCGACAGCGACAATTTCCGATGAAGGGCCAGAAAAAGGGGGTAAAAGTGGGGAAGGGGGAGGAGCGCCGTCTTTACCCCTTTCGAATGCCGAATTTGTCGCGCATGTCTTCCGCCATCTGCCGGACGGTGCGCGGCCCATAGTCTGTTCAAAGGCGGGCGACCCCGAGACGGGCGGTTGGCTGGCTGAAGCGGCGGGCGATGTGGATCGCCAATGTCCATCCGACCGCAACAACTACGTCAACTGCTCCAGTTTCGTGCCCGGCGACGATGGCGAAATCAATGCCCGCAAGGAACAGGTCGCTGCCTTTCACTTCCTCATGCTTGATGACATCGGCACGAAGGCTGATCGAGCCGGACTGAACGGTTGCACGCCTAGCTGGGAGATCGAAACCAGTCCCGGCAATAGTCAGCTTGGTTTCTGCCTGAAGGAGCCGATTTCCCAAGAGGCGACCGTTAAAGCCTTGCAGGATGCCGCCCTTCGGGCAGGACTAGGGGATCGAGGCGCTTCAGGTATTGCGCGTTGGGCAAGGCTGCCGGAGGCGATCAACGGCAAAGCAAAACACGCAGATGAACAGGGCAAACCTTTCCACTGTCGGCTGCTGGCTTGGAAGCCCGACGCGATCTATACGGTCGCTGAGCTGGCGAAGGCACTCGGGCTTACCCTTTTTCCTGTTTCACCCCTTTTGATCCGGCCCGTTCGTGAAAACCGTCAACTTCTAACTGCGGCGCAGCGGGGCGACGACGTCTATACGCCACGCGCCATCGAAAACCCGGTTTTGCGGGCGTTGCATGAGCGTGGCCTGTACAAGCGGGCGATCTCCGACGGGAAGCATGACATCACCTGTCCGTGGGTAAGCGAGCATACGGATGGGCTAGACACCGGAGCGGCCTATTTCGAGCCAAGCCGGGAATATCCATCTGGTGGCTTCTGTTGCCAGCATTCGCACGGCGACAGTTATCATATCAGCCATCTGACTGAGCATCTTGGGCTTCAACCCGGAGAGGCGCGATGGACAGCGAGAATCCGTGTGATCGCGGGTGAGATTCCCCGTGTCCGGCGGGCGGCTGAAATCGTGCTGGCTTTGCAGGGCGGCTACTATCAGGCGGGAGGGGCCATCGTATCTATCAAAACCAATCCGCTGACGGGCGATATTTCCATGGTTCACGTCAGCGAACAGGAATTGACCTCTGCTTTGGCCGAGGCGGCGGATTGGGAAAAGTACGATGGCCGGTCGCAAAAATGGGTGCGATGCGATCCACCCGTCCGCACGGTCCAGCTTTTACATCGGGCGCAGGGCTATGATCATCTGCCTCATCTGCAAGGGCTTGCCCGACAGCCGTTCGTTAGGGAGGGCGACGGACAATTGGTTACGGCACCGGGCTATGACGCGGCGTCGGGCATCTATGCGTCATTCGATCCTGCTGCCTTCCCGCTGCCTGAACCGACCAAGGAAGCGGCCCATGCGGCGCTCGCCAAGCTCAAGGAACTGCTGACCGAATTTCACTTCGGCAGTGAAACCGATCGTGCCGCCAGCATCAGCGCGATGTTGACCGGGGCTGTGCGATCGCGCTTGCAGACCGCTCCTGCCTTCAACGTGACTGCCTCTACGCCGGGCAGCGGCAAAAGCTATCTGGCGTCCGCGATCACACCGTTCGCCGGGCCGGGTGTTGCGCTGAATCTGAGCTATCCAACCTCGGCCGACGAAGCGACAAAGTCCATCCTGTCGATGCTCCTGCAAGCGCCAGCCGTCGCGGTGTTCGATGATATGCAGACCGACTGGCGGGCGTTCGGCACGATGAACCGGATGTTGACCAGTTCGACAATCACCGATCGGATATTGGGCGTCAGCAAATCCGCCACGGTGAGCACGCGCTGCCTCATCCTCGGAACCGGCAACAATGTCAGACCGGTGAACGATATGTGCCGCAGGGTTATCACGATCCGCCTTACACCTCGGTCGGAAGCACCCGCAACGCTACGTTATGAGGGTAGGCCGGTCGATCTGGTGAAGGCAAAGCGCGGTGAATATGTCGCTGCCGCGTTGACCATCATCCGGGCGTGGGAGGCAGCAGGCAGGCCAAAGGTCGATGTGCCGAACATTGGTAGTTTCGAGCAGTGGACCGATTATTGCCGCTACCCGCTGCTATGGCTTGGTGAGCCTGACCCCGCATCCAGCATCATCGACCAATTGCGTGATGACCCCGCACGGGAGGCGCTGGGCCATTTCGTCTCCGCTTGGTGGAATTGCTTTGCCGACAAGCCCATGACCGTGCGGAAGGTGGTCGATTGTGCGGACAACAAGGTCGAGTTGAGGGACGCGCTGGAAGACTTGCCGGTGACCGAGCGGGGCTACATCAATCGCGGGAAGCTCGGCTGGTATCTGAAGAAGCACGCTCATAGGATCGTCAACGGCATGGAAATTCGCCCGGCCGATTGCTCCGAGCGGAATGCCTGGTGCGTGGCGAAGGTCAAACCGATTTCCGCCATTCATCCGGAAGCGCTGACACCCCCTTCACCCCTTTTGGCGGCATAGCGGCGCGAAAATAGCGGCTCTGCCCCAGAACAACCGTGTCCGGTGGTTAATTCTGCCGGACACCCCCCCGCTATCGCAGCAGGCCAATTTGCCGATCGGGCTAATCCAGAAACGCCGATCCGCACCTGCCGATATCCAACCACTGCCCGGCGCTTGTTGCGCGCTGGCGGTGCCTCAAACCTCCCCTTCATGAAATGGAGCCATCTATGCCCAATGAAAAACTTACCGCCCAATTCTGTGACCTCGCCTACTGTCCGACCGGCGAGAAGAAGGTCGTCTATTATGACACCTCGCTCACCGGCTTTATCCTTGAGTGTCGGCCTTCTGGCGGCAAAACCTTTTATGTGAAGTACACAAACCAATATGGTAAACAGCGCCAGCCCAAGGTTGCCCGGCATGGCGACGCCCCCTTCGACAGGATTCGGAAAAAAGCTCAAAAGCTGCTTGCAGAGTCACGGTTGGGTGGCGACCCTGCTGCCGAGAAGGAAGAGAAGCGGGCGGTGCCGACCTATGCTACGCTCGCCCAGCAGCATCTCGACCACGCCAAGACCTATGTGCGCAGCTACAACACGATTAAGGGCTACGTTGAAAACCACATCACGCCGCGCTGGGGCAGGCTTCGTCTGTCGGAAATCACGCAACAGGATGTGGCGAAATGGCTGGCTGAGAAGGCGGGGGAGGGGTTGGCTCCCGCGACAGTCGAAAAGATCAGGGTGATATTCAGCCGATCGTTCGAACTGGCCCTTCGCTGGGACATGCCCGGCATCACCAAGAATCCGGTGAAGGGCATCCCTCGTAAGCCGATCAACAATGCCCGCGAACGCTACCTTAACGCCGCCGAGACGAAGCGGCTTATAACGGCCTGTGAGGCGTCGCTGAATCCGCAGCTCAAGCATATCGTGGGCCTGCTCCTCCTGACCGGCGCACGGCTATCGGAGCTGCTGAACGCGCAATGGAAGCATATCGACCTGGAAAAGCGGCAGTGGCTGATCCCCACGTCCAAGACGGGCAAGGCTAGGCATGTGCCATTATCTCAGCCAGCGGTCGCCATTCTGGAGGCCGTGCCTCGCTTTGACAAATGCCGCTATGTCTTGCCGAACCCTGAAACTAAGCTGCCCTTCGTGTCGATCAAGCACGCGTGGCAGACGGCGCGGGATGAAGCGAAGCTGCCGGGCCTAAGGCTGCATGATCTCCGCCACAGTGCAGCTTCGGCCATGGTTAACGCGGGGATCGATCTTTTCGCCGTAGGGCGGGTGCTGGGCCATGCCGATCATAAATCGACCATGCGCTACAGCCACCTTGCCCATGACACGCTCTTGGCCGCCGTAGAGGCCGGGGCGAAGAAGAAGCAGCTCAACCGGGCCTGACCGGCCTTACCCCATCCATGTTCTGGCCCAAGCGGCTGGCGCGTGGATGGGGGCAACTTCCTATTATTTTTTCGACCAAGGAAATTACATGACTACCGCAATCGATCCGCCCGTCCCTGATGCCGAACTTTTCGACAGGCTGCGCGGACTTATCCAGGCCTGTGGCACCGAGGCGAACAAGCATGACCAAGCGATTGCTGTCATCGCTGCTTGCATTGACGAGGGCCTTAACACCCGCCCTCGAATTGTAGGTGCGATGAGACACCTTGGATTCAGCGCTGCTCATGCCGCTATGATGTTGAACGAGGCCACGGGCTGCGATCCAAGCCGCTATCGGTGGCAGCGAGATTCAACGGGGCGCTACAGCCTCCTGAACTAAGCAAGGCGTGCCCCCATCCATTTGCGTGGGCGGGGGCGCACTTCGATTCGGATCGTGCCGTGAGGTGCAGAGCGGCGCGATAACGGCCATTATGTATGGGCGGGTTCGCAGCGGCTAACCCTGTTCGATCATCCGGCGTTCGGCCTCTGTCAGCCCATACAGGCCGTAGAGCCGTTCGTTCAGTGCCGCTTCCATGTCCGCGATTGCTGCCTTCACCGTTCGTTGTTCGAGTTCGAGGGCGATGACCTGATCCCGTAGAGCCTGATTGTCGGTCACGATCAGCCGCCGAAGCAGATTGACCAGCGACCGGCCGGGATTGTTGGTTGGCGGGGTGAAGCTATCGAGGCGGGCGTTCCATTGAGCAGCGATGAACGGGCCTTCGACCGCATCAATAAAAATCCCGTCGATGATGGTTGCACCATCCGCCAAGACCCGAAGTTCGCCGCGTTCGAACACAGCTTCCAACGCCACCTCAGGATGCAGTGCGCTGGCTATCGCGCCGTAACGCTCTTCCAGTTCGGCGTCATAGGCTGCTGCTGCCCAAGCCCCTGCGTCCACTCCGCGCGGCGCTTCCCCGCGCCGTTGCCGGGCGGCGCGCAATGTCGGGAAGATGAAATCGAGCCGCCTGTTCTGTGCGGGGCTGGCATTCAATCGGTGCCGCAAGTCGCGCATGGTATCCCGGCGGGACGAATGTAGTCCTTGGAGTTCGCGGGCCGTTGCTCCTATCTCGTTGCGGCTCGCTTCGTCCGCGCGAGGAATGGGGAGCGGGGCGATAAACTGGCGGTTGGCTTCGAAATACTGATTGTCCTTCGGCTTTGCGATCCGGCGGAAAACCCAATCGCAAACTGGCCCATTCAGCACCGCCGACAGATATCCGATGTCGATGCCTTCGGCGGGAAGGATGCCGTTGACCCTTACATTGTTGAGATATTTGGAAGCCGTCGAGTCGAGGCAAACCCGCATTCCGGGGACCGTCTGCGCTACGATAAGCTTTTCAATGTCCTGCTTGTCGAGGTTTTGATGCCTGCCGAACCGATACCATTGATCGTCATCGAACCCGCCATTTTCCCGCGCCCGCAAGTCAGTCTCGTGACTTCGGAGATAGGCCCAAGCCAAGGGGAAGCTCTTTTCGAGCCGGTCAGCGTCAATCAGCCGAACCGTTTGCCCGGCGCGCTGATAAGGGAACAGGATGTAAGTGTCAGTGTCCGGTTCAATGTATCGCTTGGCCTCGGTCCCTGAAACCAGAGGGTGCATCAACGCATCCTCAATCCGGACTTCGCTGCCGTCTGACGCCCGGCTGATATATCGCCCCGGTCCAATCCGCCGAAGATGATGATGCTATCCGCGCTGGTTTGCAGACCAACAAAAACGGCGCTGGAGACAACGGCGCTCCCTAGCTGATCACAGCGGCCATCAAGTGCATCAATCAAGGCCCGCTCAGCACCGCTCAGCATCAGCCAACGGTCGCCATAGTTCAGGTTGCCATAAGGGAGCCGCGCGTCATCGCCCTGCCACGGATCATCGGCAACGATGCCATCAGGGGCCGCTGCAACCTCGACAAATTCGGGTTGCTCGCCTTGATCGGGACGGCGGAAGAATTGCAGGGCCGTGTAAACCGTCGCCTCTTCGAAAATCTGGTGCGACCGAAAATCCAGCCAACGGGAAAGCGAACGCTGCCCGGCAATCAGGGTCCGCAGGTTCTCGCCATATTCGTTCATCACCCAAACGCTTGGAGCGATGTAGCCCAACCGCCCGCCCGATCGCAGGAGAGAAATCCCCTTTTCGATGAACGGGAGGTAGAGGTCGAAATTGCCTGATTGGGCACTACGATAGCCGGTAAAGGTCGTTCCGGGCCTCCCGTTGCGCAGATATTCCGCCATATCAGGGTGCGCCCTGCGGAAGTTTTGTAGCTTCACATAGGGAGGGTTGCCCAACACCACGTCGAACCCGCCATCGGCCATCGCTTCGGGGAAGGCTTCCGCCCAATCAAATGTGTTAATCCGCTCCCGGCCCTCTTCGTCCAGATCGAGGGTCTGTTGTCCAAGCCAGAAATGCCCGTCGATCAGACTGTTGCCATCGCGGATATGAGCGTCGAGCGACGATAGCGGACGGTCCCCGCGAGCCGTATGAAGCCACAACGCGAGCTGGGTAATCTCGACCGAAGAAGGGTTGATGTCCACGCCGTAGAGGTTGGTGCGCAGAACGTCGCGGATCAGCTCATCCTCGTCCTGCGTCATGGCATCGCCCGACACACGGCGGCGCAAGTCGAGAATGGAGCGCCATTCGGTCAGGAGATATTTCAGCGCGGTGATTAGGAACGCGCCGGAACCGCAAGCCGGATCAAGCACCCGGACGCTTTGCAGCCGCTCCCGGTAGGCGTCGATTGCTGCAACATCGCCGGTAGTGGCAACGCCGAAATCATCGACCGTCCAGCCGCATTCCTGTTTGATCTCGGTAAGGCGCCCGCCAAGGGCTTCCCGGACAATGCGCTCCACCACCCATTCCGGGGTGTAGTAAACGCCGTTGGTCTTGCGTCCGCTTTCCTTGTTGACCGAAACGCGCCCGTCCGCCTCCGCTTCGAGGATTTCCAGTTCGGTGATAGACTGCTCGAAAATGTGGCCCAGCGTGTAGAGGCCCAAGGCCGTCTCAGGATCAGCCTTGCGAGCGTTCGCCGCAGCTTCGGCACTTCCTGGCTCGGCTGCATCGGGACGGGTCGCGCCCAAGCCCTGAGCCAGATCAGCAGCGTAGTTGTAGGATGCGGAGAGATACAGCAATGTCAGCTTATTTTGGTAGAGGCTGGCTTCGTTGTGCCCCTGCCCGCGAATGCAGAACAGGCGATTGGGCACATTCAGCCCTTCCAATTCAGGGTCATGCCTGAACAGGCCGCCATTGAATTGATTGAGGCGATGGTCGCCAAAGGCCGTGCCGTCATTCATGGCCCGGAACAGCCCGCACAGCGTTGACCAAATCTCGTTGCCGTCCTCGCTGAGATAGGGGTCGCGGCTGCGATTGATCAGGAAATCGCGCAGCAGTTGCGGGGGATAACCGATGGCCCGGCCCATATCCTCGCAGTAGAAAATGAATATGGCACGATCGAGCAGCTTTTGCGCCAACCGGACAAGCCGCCCCCTTGTGCCGGGGAAGTTCGGATTGGCCTCCAGCAGCGCGGTGTAGAGGTGTTGCCGATAGTCCCGATATTCCGTGTAGAACGTCTTTTCGAGATCGCGGGCGCGTATCCATGCCCGCCCGATCAATTGTTCGAGAAGTGGTTTTCCGGCCCGCGTTAGCAGGGTGTCGGCATGGAACAGGCGCTTGAACAGATACCGTTCAAACCGGCTGTCCTCGTCGTCACCAAGCAGCCCAGCATCCTGATAGAGGCTGCGTTGCTCGATATTGAAGCTGAGGTATTGAGCCGGGGCGCGATCATACCAGTAGAGGCGGAAAACATTCATGTCGGTGACGATGGCCCATGTGGGCTTCACGTCCTCGTTGCCGACCATGCCCCGGCGGGCACAAGTCAGATAGTTCAACGCTTGCTCAACCGGGGTTCGATTGTCGTGCCTGCCCCGCTGAGGTGCGTCCAAGTTAGTGTCTAGCGGCTTGAATTCGCAAGCAACCTGCATGGCGGCTGGAACACCCTCAACCCCGAACCAACCCAAGGCGGCGTCGGCAGCGCCTTGACGGCCTCGCGGTCCCGCACCTGCGACCGGGAATTGCTGCGAAACCGACTGAATTCCGTCTGCTCGGGTTCCGGCATCCTGATAGCCCCAAAGGGTGCTGAACAGAGTGGCAATCAACGGACCGCCATCTCTCACTTCACCCCGCGCAATTCTGTTAGACCAATTCCGCAGAATCTCCAGGCAAGCATCATCCTCGCCACTGGCTACGTAGGTGGCGAATTCCAGCGCCCACACTGAGCGGAGGAAGGAACGAGTAATGAAAGCGGGCGCGCGGTGTAACATAGATGCTAGCTTAAAGGGCCAAATCTCTTGTGTCACCCGTGTAACGATTTGAGTTCTGTTCGAATTTTCGCGGCAGGGGGATCATACCGTGTCCGGAAGGGGGCAGGGCAGATTCATCCGGGTATAGCGCAGGTCGAATTTCGGCGTCGCATCCTACCAAAAGCCGTTCCGAAGTTTTGCAGTGGAGGCGGTGTTCGCTGTTGGAGGACGCTTGGAGCCCTGTAGGCTATCAAGAAGTTCGATAACTGCCCTTATGTTGAGGAGATTGTCGATCAACAAAATGCCTATGGGAGGCGGTGGTGCGGTTCTGATTTCTTATTGCGCCCCCGCTCGGGTGCCTTGGGTGAGCTATCGGACATAGGAGCCCGATTGCTTGTCTCTTTCCCTATCTTGCTCAGATTCTTTGAAAGAGCAGGCGGCATTTAAAATTGAGTTCGACGCCATCATCAATAAACGCCAGTTTAATCGCGCGACGGTCTAATTCAGCTTCGATGGAGGCGAGCGCCTCAAGACCGCGAGCCAGTCTGCAAACGTCGGGCACCATGAGCGTGTCGCCTGGACCAAGCATCGCTAATGCCCTATTCAGCCCCGGCCGTTCGGTGGTGTTACCGCCAGCGCAATCCGTGATCACCTCGACGCAACCAGCTTTGCGAAGAATTTCTACAAACACGGGGAGATCTGATGCCGCATTGGCTCGGGCATAACCTACGATCATGGTAATAATATTCCCGTAATTTGATGAAGAAAATTTATATTTATGAATAACGCAAATATTATCTTTGAATTTCAGTAGTATACTATGCAGCTTGCGGCACATCGACGATCTTTTGGAATTCACCCAATATGTCGGAATGATGATGAGCCAGATATCGGACGATGCGGGCATTGCTGAGAAGGCGATTGACGTACCCAATCGCCAGGACAAGATCGAGGTGATCTGCGCCGTAGGTTTGTTCAACCAGTTTGAATTCCCGATCCAAGCTGGCAGACTCCCGTTCCATCAGCGCAATTTGCTCAGAGGTTAGGCCCTTCATGATTTTCCGGCGCCCCTCAACCAACTGATCCTCCGAAGTGGCTGCGACCAAAGACTTGGCATACCCGGTGGAGAATCGGTTCATCGCGATCATCAGCTCGGCTGCTTCAATTTGTCGTAATGGCTTTAGCTTTCGGAGTTCTACAAAGGCCGCAAGCGGGAGATGCTTGTCATTGAGTAGGGCGGCAGCTTCAGGGCAAATGCCTCTAAGAAGATTCCTCTTCGAACGAATGTTGGCGATGTTCACGTTCAAAGCGCGGGCCAGACGTTCTTCCGAAACGCCCTTACGAATTGCATTAAGAATCATTTTGTGTTCTTGAATTATAGCAATCCGATTGACGCGCTTGTTATAGGTGAATGCTTCATCTTGAGTAGCGACAAGGCATACTACTTCTGAATCGCCTCGCTCAATCAGGATTTGCACGCGAAGGTGTCCATCAAGAAGATGATATTGATCCGGGATATGGGGGTCTCTGACTACGACAGGTGGCTCGATGATGCCGACCTCACCGATGGAGGCTGCGATCTGAGCATACTTCACAGATTTCTTAACTTGATCGGAAACCTCGCGCAGGGGCAATATTTCCGAGAGATTGATACGAAGAGTTGCATTTTCAAACGCCTGAGCGATTGACTTGTGCGGTCCCGTCATCGGTTGCCTCCCTGCACCCCCAGCCGGATGGCGATATTTTCAGGCAGCGTTGCTAAATTTTCGTCCTCGGCAAGCCCAACGAATTGCTGGTCTTTGATTAGTTTGCGAAGCGCCTCAGTAATGAAGATCAGGCGGCTGCGGGTGATTTCGGTGCGTCTGACCATGACGCGTTTTCGATCAGTTTCCTCTTGGTAGGCTTTAACCAGCGCTTCGGCGGAGACCTGGATACGCTGCTTATTGCTGGGCCAGTCCAGGCCTTTGCCTCGTCGTCTCCGGATTTCGAGCAGCCTTTTTGCGGCGACAAGTCTGCGACCTTTGAGAAGGCCCTGTTCATATGCGCTGCTTAGGTTTCGTGGACAAAGGGTATCCATTGCAGGGCTGAGACGAGATTGACGAAGCCGAGGTAGGACTCTTTGGTTTTGTCGTATC